>DAIESF010000219.1 GCA_027346425.1 Gemmatimonadota bacterium
GCCCGGTGGCAACGGCGCGAGCAACGCATCGGCAATGGCGATCGCGAGTCCTGCATCGGGGAGCCGCTTCCGGTCCACCGCCCGCCAATTGAGCACAAGTGGGAGCACGGCGAAGAGCCAGATCCCCCTCGACGCTGGCGAGCGCCAGCGTTCGGCCAAGGCGGCGACTCCACACCCGATCCACAGTCCCCCGACGAGGAAGGCGAGGGCGAAGAAGTAGTCGCGCTCACGCGCCTCACGCACCGCGTCGTCGGGGAGCACACCCCAGCCGAACGACGGACCGGCCCGCAGGTTGAGCACGACCACGACGCCGAGCGACGCGCAGATCAGCAGGAGCCCGAGTGCGCGAAAGCTTCGCGCGTCGCGACGCCGATGCCACGCGGCACCCACCGCGCCGAGCGCCACCATGACCAGGGTGATGGTAGTCCGCACGGGGTGGGGACCGGGCGTGTCGCTCACTGCGCTCGCGACCTGCCAGTCGGCGTATTGCACGACGTTCCCCACCTGGAGCCAGAGCGGAGCGCGACGGGGCCAGAGCGGCGGGACATCGTACTGGCGGCGTGCGACCACGTCGACGAGGGCCGACCATGTGGTGGGATTCCCCTCGTTCACCGCCGGGTCGTGGTACGCACGCACGAGCATGACTAGGATGAAGCTGGCGCCGAGGAGGGTCATCAGGGGGGCGAGGAACGCGGCGCGGTGTTGTGCCGCCTGGTCGCCTCCGCCAGGTGCAAGGATGGCGACGACCGCGAGTACGCCCCCCGCCACAAGCGGGGCCAGCGACACGGTTCCGAGCCCCACGGCGAGTGACCACGCGGCCGTCGGGGCGAGGGCCGCACGCAGCGAGAACGATCCCCCTCGGTCGGTTGCCGAGAGGAGGATGACCGCTGGTCCTGCGACGAGCACGCTGATGTGCAGCGGAACGGCGAGTCCGAAGACGAACGCGATGACGGTGCGGTGACGGTCGCTCCACCGTATGCCAGTCTGGTCGGCGACGAGGATGGCGAGGGCGACGGCGAGCGTGGCGTGGGCGTAGACCTCGGTCTCGGTCGCCCCCTGCCAGACGGTGGCCATCGTCCCGCCGATCATCGCCCCGGCGACTCCCGCTGCCGCGCGCCGCGTCCACCGGGCAACGAGCAGCGCCATGATGGCGGCCGCGGCCGCCGCCGACAGCGCCGACGCGCTGTTGACCGCCGCCGCAAATGGCACCCCGGCGAACGGGACGCCCGCCAGCGCGTTGGCCCATGCCCGCGCAGCAAAGACAAACAACGGGGTGCCGGGGGGATGCGGCACGCCCAGTGTGCGGATGGCCGCCAGGAACTCCCCGCTGTCCCACAGCGTCACGGTCGGCGCGAGGGTTGCGAGGTATACCACGAGAAGGGCGCCGCCGCTGAGAGCGGCGGCGCCCCAAGGCGTCACGGTAACGCGCGGGCGCGTCGTTATGCGGGACTCACCTCCGGTCCGCCAAGCAGCGGCGGGACCGCCTTGGGTGGGGCCACGGGAGCCGGCGTGACCGCTACCGGCGGCAGCGACGACGGCGGGAGCGGCGCCCGCGGCGGGAGTTGCTCGCCGCGGACGAGGATCTCGAAGTCCTCACGCGTCAGCGTTTCGCGCTCGAGCAGCATCGCCGCCACCGAGTCGAGGAGCGTACGATGATCGAGCAGCGTCTGCACGGCGCGTCCGAAGGCGTCGTCGATGACCTTCTTGACCTCGGAGTCGACGAGTTGCGCCGTCTTCTCCGACACCTCGCGACGACTCGTGAGCTGCTGCCCGAGGAAGACTTCCTGCTCGTTGTCGCCAACGAGGATCGGACCGATGGCGTCGGAGAGCCCCCACTGCGTGACATAGCGCCGGGCGATGGCGGTGGCCTGCTGGATGTCGCTCGCCGCGCCGGTGGTGACCCGATCGCGACCGAAGACGATTTCCTCGGCGGCACGTCCGCCGTAGGCCATCACGAGACGAGCCTCGAGCTGCTCGCGCGTCACCGAGACGCGGTCATCCTCGGGGAGGGTGAAGGCCAGGCCTAACGCGCGACCGCGCGGGACGATCGTGACCTTGTGCAGCGGGTCGTTGCCGCGGACCATAACGGCGCAGACCGCATGCCCGGCCTCGTGATAGGCGGTGAGGCGGCGCTCTTCTTCCTTCATGACGAGCGACTTGCGCTCAGCGCCCAGCATCACCTTGTCCTTCGCCTCTTCGAAGTCGGTCATGTAGATCTTGTCGTGCCCGCGGCGCGCGGCGAGGAGTGCGCCTTCGTTCACGAGGTTGGCCAGGTCGGCGCCGGCCATGCCGGGGGTGCCGCGCGCGATACGATTGATGTCGACGTCGTCGGCGATCGGCTTGTTGCGAATGTGCACACGCAGGATCCCCTCGCGACCGCGCAAGTCGGGGGCATCGACCACGATCTGACGGTCGAAGCGTCCCGGGCGCAGGAGCGCCGGGTCGAGGACGTCCGGACGGTTGGTGGCGGCGATGAGGATCACGCCATCGTTGGACTCGAAGCCGTCCATCTCCACGAGGAGCTGGTTGAGCGTCTGTTCGCGCTCGTCGTGCCCGCCGCCGAGACCGGCTCCGCGATGGCGGCCGACGGCGTCGATCTCGTCGATGAAGATGATGCACGGGGCATGCGCCTTCCCCTGCTCGAACAGATCGCGCACGCGCGACGCGCCCACGCCCACGAACATCTCGACGAAGTCGGAACCCGACATCGAGAAGAACGGACGCCCGGCCTCGCCGGCCACGGCCTTGGCGAGGAGCGTCTTTCCCGTCCCCGGCGGGCCGATGAGGAGCGCCCCCTTGGGGAGTCGCCCGCCGAGACGGGTGAACTTCTGCGGATCCTTCAGGAACTCGATGATTTCCTGAAGCTCGATCTTCGCCTCGTCGCACCCCGACACGTCGGCAAAGGTCACCTTCGGCGTGTCGCCCGTGAGGAGCTTCGCCTTGGACTTGCCGAAGGAGAACGCCTTGGCACCCCCCGCCTGGATCTGTCGGAACAGGAAGATCCAGATGGCGATCAGGATGAGGTATGGCAGGAAGTTGATCAGGAACGCCCCCACCGACGGCCGCGCTTCCTGGGCGTCGATGGCGACCTTCTTCTCACGGAGCGCTGTCAGCTCTTCGGGGCTGTTCTCCATCGGGAGCTTCACGAGGAACTTCTTCACCTCGCGCCCCTTGTACATGACGCGCTGGGTGAATTCGCCCGTGATCGTCTGCCCGGCACGAATCGTGGCACGGGCGACGTTTCCGCGGTCGAGCTCGGTCCGGTAGTCGGAGTACGTGACTTCCGTGGACGGCTCGCCCTTGGCGCCGGAGAACTGAATGACGGCGACGGGAATCAGGATCACGAGGATCCAGAACGAGAGCCCCTTCGAAAAGCGACCCCAGTTGAACGGCTTTTTGGGAGGAGTGGGCGGCATGTCAGCGGTCCCTGGTTACTGCAAACTCGCGATGTAAGGCAGATGCCGGAAGCTCTCGGCATGATCGAGCCCGTAGCCGACGAGAAACTCGTCGGGGGCTTGGAAGCCGATGAACTTCGGCGGGTACGCCAGATGGGTGGCTATGTGCTTGTCCAGAAGGGCGCAAATCTCCAGTGAACGCGGATTCCGCGCCTGCAGGACTTCGATGACCTTGCTCAACGTGCGACCGGAATCGACGATGTCTTCTACTAGGAGAATGTCCTTCCCTTCCAGTTCGGTTTCCGGATCATACACCAAACGGACAAATCCGCTCGATACCATCTCGTTCCCGTACGACGAGGCGACCAGGAAGTCGACCTTGATCGGGCGGTTGATGCATCGCACGAGATCGCTGAGGAAGATGAAGCTCCCCTTCAGCAACCCGAGGACGATGAGTTCGCCCTCCGGATACGCCGCCGTGATCTCGCGACCGAGTTCGGCGACCCTGGCGGACAGCTGTTCTGCGCTGAAGGCAATGCGTTTGACGGCGCGTCCTTCCAGGCGCGGATCAGTCATGGAGACGTTCACAGACGAAGCAAACAAGCGGTCGGCCGGACCGAACGGTTGCCGCGCTCCCGCGGCGCACACCTGGAATCCACACAATCTCACCATCGGCCACGACTACCGGCCACCCCTCACGATCTGCGGCGGCCACCCGCTCGTCGGCGAGAAACCGCTTGACCCGGCGCAACCGGTCACCGGACGCGCGCATACGATCGCCGTCTCGCCACGGCCGAACCTCCAGCACCGCGTCGGCTGGAAGCCAGGCACGGTGCGGGTCAGCAGGTCGACTGTCCTGTAAGTTAGTCTCGGTGACGGGATGAAAGCGCCACACGCCGAAAGTCGTGGCTCCCGTCACGCGTAGCCTGATGCTCATCGGGGCCACAACACGGCGACGCCGCAACTCGATCGTGCCGTGCCGGTGCACCGCCTCGAAGCCGCCGGAGAGCGGAATCCGTGTCCCCGGACGCCCTTCGCTGCTGAAGCGCGCCAATCGTTCGGTTCCGCGCCAGTCGAGGGCGACGCCGGCCACCTCGGCGAGGCTCTGCCAGAGGAGTGCACGCGCCTCGGGGGGCCAATCGCCTCCCGTCACGCCGCGGGCTACCACGCGCCCCTCGCCCGACGCCACCACCAGCTCCCGCGCCACCACCGCGCACGCCCGCCGCAGCTCGGCCGAGCGACGCGCCAGTGCGAGCAGCTCGACGTCGATCGTGGGGGACGCTCGCCGGAGGGCCGGCAGGAGATCGTGGCGCACACGATTGCGAAGGAAGCGCCGATCTCGATTGGTGGGGTCGTCGA
>DAIESF010000217.1 GCA_027346425.1 Gemmatimonadota bacterium
TTCTCGTCTTCTCGTCTTCTAGACCCCCATGTACAACGACATCGCCATCACCATCGCCTCCGCCACCGGCCACCGCCAGCTGCATCTGCGCCTCGATCCGGCGCAGATGAGCCAGCGCTTCATGCTCGACGATTTCGCGGCCGGGCGCCTCTACGAATCCGAGACGTCGAACTTCATCGGCGCCATCCTCCAGCCCGGCGACTCGTTCATCGATATCGGCGCCCACGTGGGCTACTTCTCGATGCTCGCCTCGCACCTGGTGGGGGCCGGCGGCGCGGTCTTCTCGTTCGAGCCGGAGCTGGCCAACTACGCCCGCCTCCTCGAGCACATCGACATCAACGGCGCCACCAATGTCCGGCCGCTGCACATGGCCGTTGGGGCATCGCCGTCGGTCGCCGAGTTCTTCGTGAATGCCGACAACGACGGCGGGCATGCCCTATGGGAAGTCGGGCGCCACCCCTTCAACGAGCGCTCGCGCCAGGCCCCACAATCGCGCAAGGTCTTCGTCACCTCGCTCGATCACCTCTTCGAGGGTCGCGACCTCCGCACCCTCAAGGCGATCAAGATGGACGCCGAAGGTGCGGAATTCGCGATCCTCGTCGGTGGACGCGACCTCCTCCGTCGACACCGCATCCCCTTCATCATCGCCGAGATCAACCGCTTCGCCCTCGAGTCGATGGGGGCGAGCGAGCGCCACCTGCGCGCCCTGATGACCGAGTTGGGCTACGAGACCTACCTCTTCCAGCCCGGGCAGACCTTCCTGCAGCGCCTGCAGCCGGACGACACCCCCGAGACCAACTACGTCTTCAACGTCCTCTTCCGCCACCCCGACGCCCCTGCATTGGCCGCGGCGTGAGCCCGGTGAGACGGGAGCTGGGATTCGGGCGTGCAGGTGGAACCATGTGCCCCAGTTCTCCGGTCTCCCGTCTCGCGTCTGGAAAAAAACTTTCCCCGATTTCTAAAGTCCCAGCCCCCACGCTCCGATACGGGAATTCGGAGGGACGGCACACTGCCGGCGCCCCTGAGGGGAACGGATTCCCCGACTTCAATTCCAAGGAGCAGGAACGATGCGTATCAACACCAACGTCAGCGCGCTGCGCGCCCAGGGCAACCTTACCCGCGTCAACGAGCAGGTGGCCTCGTCGATGGCGAAGTTGTCCAGCGGCTTCCGCATCACCCGCGCGGCTGACGACGCGGCCGGTCTCGGGATCGCGAACGTCCTTCGTGCGGACATTCGCTCGCTCGGTCAGGCGGCGCGCAACTCGGAGCAGGCCAACTCGGTGCTGAACATCGCCGAAGGTGCGGCCGGCACGGTGCAGAAGATGCTCGAGCGCATGAAGGAACTCGCGTCGCAGGCGGCGTCGGACAACGTCGACTCGGCCGGCCGTTCGCGGATCACCACCGAGTACCAGGCGCTCCGCAACGAAATCGACCGCACGGTCGCGACGGTGAAGTTCCAGGGGAACACGCTCCTCAACGGTGCCTTCGGCGCGACGATCGACACCGCCTCCACGGCGCTGGCGACGACCACCGGTGTCTACGACATCAAGCTGACGGGCGCGGGCGCCGGTGCGCTGACGCTCTCCTCGGGCCTTAACGTCGCAACCCTGACCAACGGCTCGGTCTCGCAGACCCTCGGCGTCACCTCCGCCACCAAGCAGTCGCTGAACTTCTCCTCGCTCGGTGTCACCATCGAGACCACCTCTGCGGTCGGCGCGGCGACCCTGGCCGGCAACATCACCGTCGGCTCGGGGAGCGGCACCTTCCTCGTCTCCTCGTCGGGGCAGTACAGCGGCAACGACAAGATCTCGATCTCCGGCTCGTCGCTCAACCTGCAGTCCAGCTCCCTCACCATCACCACCGACCCGACGACGTTGGCCAACGCGCAGTCCGCGCTCAGCCAGATCGACGTCGCCATCACACAGGTCAACACGGCCGTCGGTGTCATCGGGTCGCTGCAGAGCCGCATCGAGATCGCGACGGAGAACGTCCGCACCACGATGCAGAACTTCAGCGCCGCCGAGTCGACGATTCGCGACCTCGACATGGCGCAGGAGATGACGACCTTCACCAAGAACCAGGTGCTCTCGCAGGCCGGTACCGCAATGCTGGCCCAGGCCAACTCGGCCGGCCAGGGCATCCTCACCCTGCTGCGCGGGTAACCGCGTTCGGCAGGCAGCGCAAGACCCCGGGGCCGGTGATCTCGCCGGTCCCGGGTCTTCGCACAACACGGCAGGGACCCCATGGCCGACCCCATCGGAAGCTTCAGCGGACTCGCAAGCGGCGTGCAGTGGCGCGACCTGGTCGATCAGCTCGTTTCGATCGACAAGCGGCGCAAGCTCGACCCCGTCACCGCTCGCAAGACGCTCGCCCAGAGTCGCGTTGCCGCCTGGACACAGTTCCAGTCGCTCGCGGTCGCCTTCCGCGACGCCTCGAAGGCGCTGCGCGACAGCAGCGCGTTCGGCGCCTTCAAGGTCTCGGGCGGGACCAGTGCCGCTAGCGGTCGCACGCTCCTTTCGGCCTCCGCGTCCTATGGCGCCACGCCGGGGACCTACGCCGTCGAGGTGCTCGACGTCGCCCGCGCCAACAAGGTCAGTGGGAGCGTCGTCAGCAGCGCCACTTCGGCCCTCGGCCTCACCGGCGAGTTCGGGGTGAACGGACGCAAGGTGTCGGTGGTCGCCACGGACACTCTCGGCAGCATCCGCGACAAGATCAACGCCCTGAACGTGGGAGCGTCGCCCTCCGGCATCACCGCCTCGGTCCTCAGCACAGGCCCCACCCAGCACCGCATGGTCCTCTCCGCCGACCAGACCGGCGCCGCCGGCATCGAGCTGGTCGATGATGCGGGCGGGATCCTGCAGTCGCTCGGTGTGGTCGACAGCAGCAAGACGCTGAACGTCGCCGGCAACGGCGGCGTCCAGTCGCAGCGGGTGTCGTCCACCACCGCGGCCATCGCCACCATGCTCGGCGTCACCATGCCGCCTCCCGCGACCATCAACATCGGCGGACGCGCGATCTCGGTCGACCTTGCGGTCGACTCGCTCTCGAGCATCGCCGCCAAGGTGATGGCCGCCGGCGGAAACGCCACGGTCACGTCCGAGACGGTCGGTGGAAGGACCAGCTACCGCCTCGTCACCAGCGACACCGTCTCGGCCTCGACCGTCGACGGCCAGCGGACGCTCGAAGTGCTGGGTTTCGTGAAGAACGGGCGTGGTGGCGTGGCCCAAGTGGTGCAGAGCGAGAACGCGTTCACCGACACGTTAGGCGCGACGGCCACGGCGGCCACCCTGCTCTCCGACCTCCAGGTCAACGGAAACCCGCTCGCCCTGGCCGCTGGTGACTCCTTTGTCATCCAGGGGCAACGTGGAGACGGTACCGTCGTCGCGCTCAACTTCACCGTGGGCGCCAGCGACACCGTGCAGACGCTCCTCGCCAAGATCAACGATCCGGCGAGTGGTTTCGGCACGGGGTCGCGCACCGCAACCGCCGCCCTGAGCGGTGGCCGGATCGTCCTCACCGACAGCGCAACGGGCGATTCGCAACTCGCCCTGTCGCTCTCCGCCACCCGCGCCTCCGATGGAAGCGTGGTGTCGCTTGGACGCCAGCTCGTCAATACCGTGGGTCGCCTGCGCGAAGTGGTCTCCGGGACCGACGCCAAGGTGCGCGTGGATGGCGTCGTCGTGACCCGCAGCACCAACACCATCAGCGATGCGCTCAACGGTGTCTCCCTCGCGCTCCAACAGGCCGAGGTCGGGACCACCGTCACGCTCAACGTCGAGCGCGACGCCGATGCCCTTACGAGCAAGGTCAAGGCTGTCGCTGACGCGTACAACGCGCTCGTCAAGTTCCGTACCGAGCAGCAGGGCGACGGCAAGCCGCTCAAGGGGAACCCGACCCTCCGCTCGTCCATCGCCTCGCTCACCTCGCAGCTGCTCTCGAGCGTCACGGGGTTGAGCGGGAGCTACAACCGCGCCGGCGCAGCCGGGCTTGCACTGCAATCCGATGGCGCACTCAAGCTCGACGACGGCGTCTTCAAGGCCGCCCTCGCATCGAACTTCACGGACGTCGTCGCGCTCTTCACGACCTCCGGGACGAGCACCAACAGCCTACTCTCGTACTGGAGCTCGACCGACAAGACAGTCCCCGGCACGTACGCCATCGATATCACGGCCGCTGCCACCACCCCCGCGGTCACGGGGAGCGGCTTCTCCGGCACCTACGTCGACGATGCGACCGCCGACACGCTCACCATCACCGACGCCATCAGCGGCGCGACGGGGAGCATCGCGCTCGCCAACGGTGACACGACCGACACGATCGTCGCGCGCCTCAACTCGCTCTTCGCCAATTCGAAGATGGCCATCACGGCTTCGAAGAGCGGGAACGACCTCGTCCTCACCGGATCGCGCTACGGCACCGCCTCGACCTTCACGGTGGCCTACACCGCCGGCGGGACCGACGGCTCCGCACAGCTGGGGATCCCCGCGTCGACGTTCGCCGGAACCGACGTCGCCGGAACGATCGGCGGCGTCGCTGCGACGGGGAGCGGGCAGATCCTCACCGCGGCACCGCCGCTCGTGGGCGACCCAACCGAGGGACTGGCGGTGACGTACAGCGGGACCGCCACCGGCGCCATGGGCGACCTCTCGTTCACCCTCGGCGTGGGCGGAATGTTGTACAACGCCGCCGATACCTTCGCGCGCCAGGACGGGACGGTCTATGACCAGCAACAGGCGCTCGACAAGTCGATCAACGACCTGACGACACGTGCCGATACTGTGCAGCAGCAGATCGATCGCCGTCGTTCCGCGCTGATCAAGCAGTTCACGGAGATGGAACGGGCGATCAGCCGCATCCAGGCGCAGGGGACGTCGCTGACGAGCTTCATCAACTCGCTTCAGTCGTCGAACAACTAGCCCCCCGCCGTTCCCACTCCTCTCGAGAGGCTGCATGTCGTACGGGGCGTTCACCAAGCAGGCCGCGCGGTACCGCGAGGCGGAGGTCCTCTCCGCCTCGCCGGCACAGCTCGTCGTGATTGTCTACGAGCACCTCCTGGTCAACCTGCGGCGCGCGCGATTGCAGCTGTCGGTGGCCGACGCCGCCTCACGCTCCGACTCCCTCGAACGCGCGCGCGCCGCCCTCACCGAGCTCTTCGTCACCCTCGATCGTGACAAGGGGGGTGACCTCGCCGGACGTCTCGCCGCCCTCTACACGTTCATGCTGGGGGAACTCGCCGTCCTGGGCGTGAAGCCCGACGCCACCCGCCTCGATGCCGTCATCGCCCTCGCCGGCGAGCTGCACGAGGCATTCGCGCAGGTCGCGCGCGCCAACGCCGACGCCCCTGCGACGGTCGCCGTATCGTGATCCCCCAGCTGTCGCGCGAGGTGTCGGAGCTCGGCGAGCTCTGCGAGCGCTTCGCGGCGCTCTCCGACTGCGCCGCGCGCGCCTGCGAGTCCGGCGACGACGCCGCCCTCGGTGCCGCCCTCGATGCCCGCGACCTGCTGGTCCAGCGCGCCGCGGTCCTCGCCCAGTGCGTGCGCGACGGCCGACGTACCGTCAGCAGCAAAGCGGGGCGCGAGGCCCTCGATGCCGTCCTCCGTCCGCTCCGGGCCCTCGCCGCCGAGGCCGAGCGCGCCAATGCCGATCTCGCGCACCGGGCGCGCGCGGCACGCACCGCCCTCGGTGAGCAGCTGGACCGATTACGGCACGACGATGCCGCTCGCAGTGCGTACGCCACCGCCACCCGCGACGAGGCGATCCGCCTCGACGTCACCCGTTAGGCCCTCGCCGAGCGCACCGTGCCCCCGCGCTGGGAATCGCCCTTCGACCACCCGTCGCCGCGCGACGCGGCCCTCCTCGCCGAGGTGATCGGCGCCCTGCAGGCGCACCTCACCGAGCCCCAGGACGACGCGGCGCCGACCGAGGACGTCCAGGAGCTCATCAGCGCCGCCGTCGCCGAGCTCCAGCGCGTGTCCCCCCTCACTCGCCCAGCCACCGGCGTCGCTCCCGTGCTGGGTAGCGGGGTGGTGCAGGAACTTCTCCGGCGCCGCCGGATCGCCCGACAGGACCTCCTGCCAGAGCCCGAACCCACGGTCGACCAACGACGATGACAGACTCGAGATTAAGTTCCTCGGCAATTCTGCCGATAACTCAGGGCAAGGAGGGTGCCGATGAAGATTCAAGGCGGCAATAACGGGCCGATGCGCCCCGACCGCTCACGCGATGTCTCGATCCAACCCACGGACGCGCGCGACCAGGGCGGGAAGCGGACGCCAGCAAATATCGAGAAACTCGATCGCGTCGAGATCTCGGACGCGGCGCGCGCCAAGGCGTCGCGCCCGGAATCGACCACCCCGGCGACCCAGGAACGCCTGGCCGAAGTGCGGCGCCGCGTGCTCGGCGGTGCCTACGATGCCGACACCGTCGTCGGCGAGGTGGCCAAGCGTATCATCGACCGCGGCGACGTCTAGCCCATCAGCTGCAAGGAGACCCGCAACATGAAGATCCTCGTCGTCGACGACTCGGCCACGATGCGCCGCATCCTCGTCAATTCGCTGCAGCGCATCGGGTACAGCGACTGCGTCGAGGCGGGTGACGGGCGCGAGGCCGTCGACAAGTTCGATGGATCGATCCAGTTCGTCATCACCGACTGGAACATGCCCAACATGTCCGGGATCGACCTCGCCCGCGCGCTGCGCGCCCTCCCCGAGGGCAAGTCGGTCCCCATCCTCATGGTGACCACCCGCTCGGTGAAGGAAGACATCATCGCCGCCGTCCAGGCCGGCGTGAACAACTACATCGTCAAGCCGTTCACGCCGCAGGTCTTGAAGGAGAAGATCGACGCGGTCCTCAGCGGCGTCGCTGCGGCCGCCTGACCATGCACGCCAAACACCACGTCGAGCTGCTGTACGACTCGGAAGCGACGCTTCGGCTGCTCGACACCGCCATCAAGGACATGGGAGAGTTCGACGGCGAGGAACCCCAATCTCTCGAACAACGGGTACGGGCAGCCATGACGCAGGAGCGATCCACCTCGATGGGGCTCATCGGGCTCTCCGACCTCCTCGCCCGCGGCTACGCCGAGATCATCGGCGTCCTCGACTCGCTCCGGCAGAGCCGGAGCCTCCTCGAGCGCGCCGCCGTCGAGAAGATCCACCACACACACGACAAGTTGCGCGAGGTGTCCAATGCCACCGAGACGGCGGCCACCGACATCCTCAACGGTCTCGATCGCGCCAACTCGATGGTCGACGACCTCGACGCCTGCGCCGCCGAGTACGGCGAAAGCGACGATCGCGGCGCCACGATCCGCGCCGCCCTGCGCGATGAGCTCTTCGCGCTCATGGGGCACATGCAATTCCAGGACATCACCAGCCAGCAGCTCACCTACGCCTCTGCCGTCCTCACGGAGATGGAGGCCCGCCTCGCCCACATCGCGCGGGTCTTCGACCCGGCCACCTTTGGCGCCGCCGTCACCGACCTCGAGTCCGCCCCGGGGGCGGGTCCCGTTACCTTCGACCCCAACGCGTCGACGCAGAACCGCGCCGAGCGGCAGGCCGTCGCCGACGAGATCGTCGCCACCGGCGCCAGCGCGTAGTCCGGGGCACGCGAAGTCACAGCGCCATCGCCCACTGGGGCGGTGGCGCTGGTCGTTTGTTGTCGGAGTCCAGGCGCAATCACGCTGCACGCCGGTCAAGATTCGGGACATCCACGCCGACACTGTGACGAGGCCCCTCCCACTGCCCGAGCTCGGGGGAGCGCGCAACCTTCACATCCCGGATCACTCGTGTCGCCGTACTCGCTCAACGACCTCGCCGCGCGCCTGATCGCCTTCGAGGCAACCGACGAAGATTTTCGCGACATCCTCGAAACGCTGCAGGTGATGGCGGACGACCGGGCGCTCCCGGAAGGCGTGCGCGCGCTCATGGGCGACGCCCTCGTGCGCTGGATCGCGGCCCCCGCCGACACCCGCGAACGCGCTGCCGTGGACTTGCAGCAGGTCGTCGTCGCTGCCCAGGGGCGCCTCGATCTCCGCGATCGCCTAACGGTCGCCCTGCACAGCGAGCCAGCGCCCTCGCCCGCGCGCGAGTCGGCTGCGCCCCCCGCTGCCCAACAGTCGGCGGCCCCGCTCCTCCCCCCCGACTCCGACCTCTCGCTCCTCACGGACTTCATCGCCGAGAGTCGCGAGTTGCTCGAGCACGCCGAAGCGGCGCTCCTCGGCCTCGAGATCGACCCCGACGATGCGGAAGCGGTCAACACGATCTTCCGCGCCTTTCACACGATCAAGGGCACCTCGGCGTTCCTCGCGCTCGACTACCTCAACGAGTTCGCCCACCACGCCGAGACGGTCCTGAGCCGCGTGCGCGACCGCGAAATCCGCTGCACCGGCGGCTATGCCGATCTCGCGCTCCGCTCGTGCGACATGATCCGCTCCCTCCTCGATGCCACCCAGGATGCGCTCGAGGGGCGCGGTGACGCGCTCCCCGACGGCTACGATGCGCTCCTGTCGGTCGTGCGCGAGCCCGAGGCCGCCGGAATCTCCGAACTGGGGGGACGCGCGCCGCGCAGCGACGACGACGCGAACGAGACCCCGGACGGCACCATGCTGCTCAGCGCCCGCGACGCGTTTGCCGCCTCGGAGCGCTCGGCGGCCCGGCGGCCCGGGAGCGGATCCGACCGCTCCGCCGACTCGTCGGTGCGCGTGCGCACCGCGCGCCTCGACCGGCTCATCGAGATGGTGGGCGAGCTCGTCATCGCCGAGTCGATGATCTCCCAGGACCCGATCCTCAAGCAGGGCGGCCACATCGAACTGAATCGCAAGGTCACGCACGCCGAGAAGATCGTCCGTGAGCTGCAGGACCTGTCGATGGCGATGCGCATGGTCCCGCTCAAGGCGCCGTTCCAGAAGGTCGCCCGCCTGGTACGCGACCTCGGTGCGCGTAGCGGCAAGCGGATCGAGTTCGTCGCCGAGGGCGAGGAGACCGAGATCGATCGCAACATGGTCGACTTCCTCGGCGACCCGCTCGTGCACATGGTGCGCAACTCCGTCGACCACGGCATCGAGCCCCCCGAGGAACGCCGCGCCGCTGGCAAGCCCGAGACCGGCACCGTCCGTCTCTCGGCGTACCATGCCTCGGGCAACGTCGTGGTGGCGTTGCGCGACGACGGCCGCGGCCTCAATCGCGAGAAGATCGTCCGCAAGGCCATGCAGCAAGGGCTGATCGCCACCGCCGAGGGGATGAGCGACAAGGAAGTGTACGAACTCATCTTCTCCCCGGGCTTCTCCACGGCTGACCAGGTCACCGACGTCTCGGGGCGCGGCGTGGGGATGGACGTCGTGCGCCGGAATATCGAGGCGCTGCGCGGCCGCATCGAGATCCAGTCCGTGCCGGGGCAGGGGACAACCTTCCTCGTGCGCCTCCCGCTCACCCTGGCGATCACCGACGGCATGCTCGTGCGCGTGGGCGGAGAGCGCTACATCGTCCCCACGATCAACATCCACCTCTCCTTCCGCCCCTCGCGCGCCGCCTTGTCCACGGTGGCCGGGCGCGGCGAGATGGTGATGCTCCGCGACGAGGTCATGCCCCTCGTCCGGCTGCATCGGATCTTTGGAGTCGACGGCGCCAAGGAGGAACCGACCGACGCGCTCCTTATGGTCGTGGGCGACGGGAACCAGCGTACCGCCCTCCTCGTCGACGAGCTCCTCGGCCAACAGCAGGTCGTGGCCAAGACGCTCGGCGATGGCCTGGGCCGGGTTCCCGCCATCTCCGGCGGCGCCATCCTCGGCGACGGGCGCGTCGGTCTCATCCTCGACGTGAACGAGCTGCTCACCCTCGCCCGTCACGGTGACGTCAGCGATCACATGCACACACCATCGCGCGCGGTCGCCTGACCGCAGGGAGAACTCCAGATGCACTCCGCGACTGCCACCGTGTCCCCCGCCCGCCTCGCCCAGGCCGGTAAGTACCTGACCTTCTTCCTCGCCAACGAGGAATACGGGGTCGAGATCCTCAAGGTGCACGAAATCATCGGGATCCTCCCGATCACACGCGTCCCCCGCACGCCGGCGTTTGTGCGCGGGGTCATCAACCTGCGCGGCAAGGTCATCCCCATCATCGACCTGCGCGATCGCTTCGGCATGTCGCGCGAGGGGGCCGAGGAGCAGGTGATCATCGTCGTCCAGGTGCACGGCATCCAGCTCGGCGTTGTCGTCGACAAGGTCTCCGAGGTCCTCTCGATTGCCGACGGCGACATCGAGCCCACACCGTCGTTCGGCGTCGACGTCAGCACCGAGTACCTCCTCGGCCTGGCCAAGGGCGAGGGGCGCGTGCGCCTCCTGCTGGACATCGACCGTGTGCTCACCGCCTCGGAAATCGACTCCGTCCATGCGGCCGCTGCCGCCGAAGGTTGATCCGCATCCGTGACCGCACCCGCCCTCGGTCCAGTCGCCGCCCTCGATCTCACCGATGCCGAGTTCCGGCACGTAGGCCAACTCGTCACGCGCATTGCCGGTATCCAGCTTCCCCCCGGCAAGGAGAGCCTGGTGCGGTCGCGCCTCGCCAAGCGCCTCCGCGCGCTCGGCATCGCGACGGTCAGGGAATACCTCGAGTTCGTCGAGCGCGACACATCGCGCGCCGAGCTCGCCGAGTTGGTGGATGTGCTCACCACGAACAAAACCTCGTTCTTTCGCGAGGCCGAGCACTTCCGCCTGCTCGAGCGCACGATCCTCCCCGCGCTCGCTCGCGCGGGAGGGCCCATCAACGTGTGGAGCGCGGGGTGTTCCACCGGCGAGGAGCCCTACACGATCGCCATGGTCGCGCGCGAGTCGCTGGGGGCCGCCGCGTCGCGCGTCCGAGTGCTCGCCACCGACATTTCGGCGCGGGTGCTGCAGAGGGCGCGGAGCGCCGAGTACGACACCGCCCTGCTCGAAGACGTCCCCGTCGCCCTGCGCCCGGCGCACTTCGAGGCGGTCCCGTCGTCGACCGGCACTGTGCGCGTGGCATCGCCGACCCGCGACCTGGTGCACTTCGCCCGCCTCAACCTCATGGGCGATTGGCCGATGAAGGGGCCGTTCGACGTGATCTTCTGCCGCAACGTCATGATCTACTTCGACAAGCCCACGCAGGAACGGCTGGTGTCTCGCTACGCCGCGCTCCTTGCGCCTGGCGGATACCTGCTGGTCGGGCACTCCGAGAGCCTGAGCGGCCTGCGGCACGCCCTGTCCTACGTCCAACCCGCCACGTACCGGAAATAGCGGCATGCCCATCACCCAACCCCCGCCAGCGGCCGACAAGGTCATCGGCATCGCCGACATGGCCGTGTCCGACACCAGCGCGGACCGACTGGTGACCTATGCGTTAGGCAGCTGCCTCGGCGTCTGCGTGCACGACCCCGTCGCCGGCGTCGGCGGGATGCTGCACGTCATGCTCCCCTCGTCGGACATCGATCCCCAGAAAGCGCAGCGCAACCCCTGCATGTTCGTCGACACCGGCGTCCCCGAGCTCTTCCGTGCCGCCTATCGCGCCGGCGCCCAGAAGGAGCGCCTCGTCGTGAAGGTCGTCGGTGGCGCCGCGTCCGGCGAGGGCGACCAGCCCGACAACTTCCAGGTGGGGAAGCGCAACGTGCTCACCCTCAAGAAGCTCCTCTGGAAGAACGGCGTCATCCTGCGCGCTGAGGACGTGGGAGGACAGCGGGTCTCGCGCACCGTCTTCCTGCAGGTGGGAACGGGCGAGGTGCTCGTGAAGGCCAATGGGCGCGAAGCCACGCTCTGACCACGTCGAGGAATTCCACATGTCACTCAAAGTCCTGGTGGTCGACGACAGCGCGGTCATGCGCTCGATGCTCATCCGCACGTTGCGCCTGAGCGGCCTCCCCCTCACCAACGTGTACCAGGCCGGCAATGGCGCCGAAGCCCTGGCCACGCTTTCGGCGCACGAGGTCGACCTCGCCCTCGTCGACATCAACATGCCGATCATGAACGGCGAACAGCTCATCGAGCAGGTGCGCGCCAATCCCCGCCTTGCGGGCGTCACCCTCGTCGTCGTCTCCACCGAAGGGTCGGAGACGCGCATCGAGGCGCTGCGCGCGCGGGGCGTCTCCTTTGTCCACAAGCCGTTCACCCCCGAGCAGGTGCGCGCCACCGTGCTCAAGGTCCTGGGAGTCGCCGATGCCTGACCTGATGGAATCCCTCGCCACCCCGCTCGCTGCGGCCGCCGCCGAGACCCTCGAGCAGCTGGCCTACCTCTTCGCCGAACCGGCGGCCGCAGATGGCGTGGCAACCGAAGACGTCGACGGCATCGTGGCCCTCGCCTTCCACGGGCCGGCGCACGGGGCGCTCATTTTGCAGCTGTCGGGTGGTATCCTCCCGGCACTGGCCAGCAACATGCTCGGCCTCGATGGCGCCCCCTCGCTCCCCGACCAGCGCGATGCCCTGGGCGAAGTCGCCAACGTGATCTGCGGCAACGTCCTCCCGCGCATCGCGGGCGCCACCGCCGTCTTCGCGCTCGGCGTGCCCACTCCCTATCCCTCGTGGCCCGTCGCGACCGAGGCGCTCGGGGGAGTCGCCGCCGAGGTCCACCTCGACGTCGAAGGAGGGCGCGCCGACATCGCCCTCGTCGTGCATCCGGCCGCCTGAGCGCGCCCCCCCCACGCCACAGCTCGCATGCCGATTCGCGTCCTCGTCGTCGATGACTCCGCCGTCGTGCGCCGGGCACTCAGCGACGAGCTGTCGCGCTACCCCGACATCGAGGTCGTGGGGACGGCCATGGACCCGTATGTCGCGCGCGACAAGATCATCGAGTTGCGCCCCGACGTCCTGACCCTCGACGTCGAAATGCCCCGGATGGATGGCCTCTCGTTCCTCGAGCGGCTCATGCAACACTATCCCATCCCCGTCATCATTGTCTCGTCGCTCACCCCCAAACACTCCGAAGCAGCAGTGCGGGCGCTGGCCATCGGCGCCGTCGACGTCGTTCCCAAGCCTGGAACGCAGTATTCCGTCCCCGACGTCGAGCGCCATCTGGTCGCCGCCGTACGGGCCGCCGCGCGGGCCACCCTTCGCAAGCGCGACCCCGTCGTCCGGGCCGCCCCAGCCGCGCACATCGGCGAGATTCACACCACCGACCGCCTCATCGCGGTCGGTGCCTCGACCGGGGGAACCGGCGCCATCGAGGAGGTCCTGCGCCGATTTCCGGCCAATGCCCCGGGAACGGTCATCGCCCAGCACATGCCGGCCGGCTTCACGAGGTCGTTCGCCCAGCGCCTCGACAAGCAGTGTCTCGTCAATGTGCGCGAGGCCCGCGATGGCGACATCATCACCCCCGGGGTCGCGCTCGTCGCACCGGGCAACTACCACCTGCTCGTGCAACGCAGCGGGGCCCAGTGGGTGGCCCGTGTGAAGGACGGCCCCCTCGTGCACCACCAGCGCCCCGCCGTCGACGTCCTCTTCCACTCGGTGGCCAAGGCGGCCGGGCGGAACGCGGTAGGGGTCATCCTGACCGGGATGGGCGAGGACGGGGCGCGCGGACTCGTCGTCATGCGAGGGGCTGGTGCCTGGACCATTGCCCAGGACGAGGACACGTCCGTTGTCTTTGGAATGCCGCGCGCGGCCTTCGAGCAGGGGGGGGCGTGCGAGGTTCGCCCCTTGGGCGATATCGCGGACGCGATCCTGGCCGGGGCGGCGCCCCGCGGCCGCACACCGCTCGCGACGGCCGCGGTGGGAGGGTAGGCGACGAAGGGGAGGGAGTACCGGCCGCCTCGTATCCTGCGCACCGCATGCAAAACGCCCGACCCTCGAGACGAGGGCCGGGCGTTGTGGTATGTCGGGTCTTTGAAGTCGGGGCGACTGGATTTGAACCAGCGACCTCCTGCTCCCGAAGCAGGCGCGCTACCGGGCTACGCTACGCCCCGAAACTGCCAGATTTGCACCGTGTTGATATGCGCCCAGAGAGACTCGAACTCCCAACCTTCTGATCCGTAGTCAGATGCTCTATCCAATTGAGCTATGGGCGCTCACCATAAGCGCTTACATCACCTGCGACCTGCGACTTCCTACGCCGCCGAACCCTCAAAACCGGCCGCCGGAAGAACGCGGAAGGTAGACACCCCCCTATGGGCCGTCAAGTGACTCCACCGCACGCGACGCCCGTATCACCGACTCGGTGCCCCCCCATCCTCGGCGCCACCCAGCGCCCGCCCCCCGTCCCCCCCCCGTCCCCCCCGTCCCCCCTCCCCAGAAATTCCAACGCCC
>DAIESF010000223.1 GCA_027346425.1 Gemmatimonadota bacterium
CAAGGGGCGCCCCTCGTTCAACCCGATCATCGTCCACATCGCCGACACCTCGCAGCTGGAGCGTGTCGCCCGCAGCGTCCCGCCGCTGGCCCGGCAGCTGGCGGCCGCCTTCTGGCCCGGCCCGCTCACGATGGTCCTCCCCCGCGCCGCCGGGATTCCGGAAGTAGTGAGTGCCGGACTCGACTCGGTCGGTGTTCGCGTCCCGGCACATCCCGTGGCGCGCGCCCTCATCGAACGCGCCGGCGTCCCCATCGCCGCTCCCAGCGCCAACGCCTTCACCCGCGTCTCCCCCACCACCGCCGCCCACGTCGTTGCCCAACTCGGCGCAGCGGTCGACCTCGTGCTCGACGGCGGGGCGACGACGGTCGGGATCGAGTCGACGGTGGTCGACCTCACCGGCGAGCGCCCGGTCCTGCTGCGCCTGGGCGGGGTGTCGCGCGAGGCACTGGAGCGGGTGGCGGGGGCGGTCGATGTCGCCGGCGCGGCGCCCACCGGCGATGCTCCGCGCCCCGCCCCCGGGATGATCGAGCGGCACTACGCCCCGCTGGCGCGACTGCAACGCTTCGCCCCCGGTGAGCGTGCCGGCGTGTGGGAGCGCATCGCCGCGTCGGTCGCGTCTGGGGAGCGGGTGGGGCTTGTCACCTTCGATGCGACCGGGGCCACCGCCAGCTGCACGATCGAGATGCCGCGCGATGGCGCCGGCTATGCGCGGGCACTCTACGCCGCCCTGCACTCACTCGACGAGGCGGGGTGCACGGTGGCTTTTGTCGAGGAGATACCCGACGGGGCGGAGTGGGACGCGATCGCCGACCGGTTGCAGCGGGCGGGGTTGGGCGACGCGAAACGACTCCCATCGGCCGAGCCACACGCCGGCTGATCGGCACCCCCGCCGGACTGCCCGTCCGGCCGGCGCTGGCGTCCCCTAGTGCAGCAGCGACTGGCTGGTGACGACCGCCACGGCGAGGGTGTGGTTGCGCTCGAGCTGCCACCCATTCGGCTTCTGCACCAGGTGCTCGAGGTACCCCGCCTCCAGGCGCAGGCGCCGCGAGTGGCGGTAGCCGAGCATTGCGTTGGCGCGATACTGGTCGAAGACGTTCCCCGTGACGTTCGCCCCCCAGTTCATGAACAGCTCGCCGTTGAGGTTGGCGTAGAACTCGCCGTTCTCGGTGGACTTGCCCTGCAGCGGAACGAGCGCCCCAATGCGGTAGCGCGCGCGATTGGTGCGCACCCAGTTCTGCACCTCCTCCTTGCCGCCGACGAGCGCCACGCGCCCGGTCCAGCGCTGCTCCACGCGATAGCGGTGCGTGAGCGCGACGCGTCCGGCCGACTGCGAGAGCATCACCTGCTCCCAGATCCGTCGCTCGGGAAAGCGAAAGGCGACGGGGAGCTTTCCGTAGGGATAGGTCTCCGGGCGGGCGACACCGACGTTGAACTGGACCGTCGGGTTCAGACGATAGCGCACCGAGGCCCTGGGAAAGAGCTGCTGCCACTCACGCAGCGGTCCGCTGCGGCGCAGCGAGAAGTCGTAGTCCACGAACCAGCGCGGGGAGAGCTGCACGTCGCCGACGATCGTCGCCCAGGCGTTCAGGTTCTCCCGCGTCCTCCGTGGCGCCTGGGCGCGGAGGGGGGCCGCCACGACGGCGAGCGCCGCCAGCGGCAGGCGAAGGGCGATCCGGGACTTCAATCCGCGACGCGTCAAAATCGTTCTCCCTTGGCCTCGCGGACGGCGCTCCCCACGGCGCGCACGCGCGACCACATGGTATGGAAGAAAACGGTGATCCCCCCCACCTGCAAGAGCGCAGCGGTCACCACCAGGGCGCGCAGCCACGTGGCGCCATTCCACCCCCGCCAGACCTCTCCCGTCAGCCGCAAACCCGTCCCGATCGTCATCAGCCAGTACGCCACCTGGGCCAGGCGCGGATCATAGCGCGTGTCGTCCTTTTCCGGGCGCGGGAAGAGCCAGAGAGCGACCCCCTGGATCATCATCATCACGAAACCCACGAGGATGGCGTGGGTGTGCGCCGAGATGAAGTGCGGCGAGGGCCAGCTCCCCCCCAGCTCGCGCTGCCAGATCGCCACCACCCCCAGGGCGAGCCCGATGACGAGGAAGGTGATGGCGGTCTTGATGTAGCGGCGGACGATCGTGTGCATGCCGAACGATACCGCCGGGACGGGCGGTGCGTTAGGCGCGGGCCAGCCGCACCGCGGCCACGATCACCCCGATCGCCGCCATCCCCCCCAGCCGGGCGAGGAGGACCAGGCGTCGCCGCACCACCGCCCCATCAGGGCGCTCGGCCAGGGCGCGGGCCCGCTCCGGGGAGAGGGCGAGGTCGTGCCACAGGCTCACGACGAGCATGACGGTCACCAGCCCGAGCTTCCACCCCAGCGCCGCTCCCGTCGCCCCGCGCCAGAACGCCCCCTGGGAGAGGACCCCCCACGAGAGCCACCCCCGCAGCTGCATGATCCATGTCCCGGTGACGAGGAGGATCGAGACTGCTCCCCACCCCACGGCGCGGAATCGCAGCCCCACGTCCTCGAAGAGGCGCGCGCGCAGGTCGGCCGGTTCGACGCGCCGCAGCGCCGGCGCGCCCACGAGGGCGAAGAAGAAGATCCCGCCCACCCAGATGATGGCCGAGAGGACGTGCAGGGTGACCAGGGTGAGATACATTGCGCCGTTAGTCCTTGTCGACCACGGGGAGCGGGCCCGGTGCCTGGCGCACGCGCTGGAGGACCTTGGGGCCGTCCAGGGTGCGCCACATGTTGTAGATGAAGAGGTAGGCGCCTAACGCCGAGATCGCCCCGCCGGCGCCCTGCACCGGGTAGGCGCGGGCGCCGATGGTGGGAAGGAGGACGAAGCCCGTGGTGAGGACGACGAGCCCGGCGTTCGCCACCCACCAGTGCACCGCCGCCAGGCGCCGGTTGTGCAGCGGGTGCCCCACGAAGCGGGGGAGGACGTGATAGGCGACGCCGAAGATCATCATCGACACGAAGCCCAGCAGGTTCATGTGGAAGTGGGCCGTGCGATACGCCGCCGCGTTAGGCCAGGAGGCCATCACCGCCCCCAGGGTGACGCCGATGCCGAACCAGGTGAGGCTCGCCTTGATGAACGCCTTCGAGAACCAGTCCATCCGTCTGCTCCTGCGACTCCGCTGTCCGTGAGGTGCGCAACCACGCCGCGAGGGCCCGCACGGCGAGGTACCCCCGACGCGCCAGGCTCGCGCCGGGCCCACGCCGAGGTCGCGCGATCGTTAGCCGGCGCGCAATATCAGGAGGCACGGCGCCGCCCCCTGTGCGGATTCTCCCGACCGAGGCGGGGAGCTTCCCTGAAATCCGGCATAACGAATATATGATTCTAAGACCTGTCGACCCATCCCGCGCGCTCCCCCTCACCGACCGCGGGGCGAAGGCTCCCAAGGGGCTCCCCAACGGCGAGGCGCTCAAGGGGCTGCTCAACGCGCAACTCGAGCGCCTCACCGAGCTTCAGGCGGCCTTTTACGCCGACAAGCGCCACGCCCTCCTCGTCGTGCTGCAGGGGCGCGACGCCTCGGGGAAGGACGGCACGATCCGCACCGTCTTCGGCGCCTGCAACCCGCAAGGGTGCCAGATCAGCGGCTTCAAGGCCCCCACCGACCTCGAGCTGTCGCACGACTTCCTCTGGCGCGTCCATCAGGTGGTCCCCCCCAAGGGGATGATCGGGATCTTCAACCGGTCGCACTACGAGGACGTCCTCGTGGTGCGGGTGAAGGAACTCGTCCCCAGGAAGGTCTGGAGCAAGCGCTACCGGCAGATCAACGACTTCGAGGAGATGCTGAGCGAGAACGGGGTGGTCATCCTCAAGTTCTTCCTCCACATCTCCCGCCAGGAGCAACGCGAGCAGTTCCTCGAGCGCCTCACCGATCCCACCAAGAACTGGAAGTTCCGGGCCGGCGACCTCGACGACCGCGCGCTGTGGGGCGACTACACCCGCGCGTATCGCGACGCGCTGCGCAAGTGCAGCACGAAGGGTGCGCCCTGGTACCTCGTCCCCTCGGATCACCGCACCGCGCGCAACTACCTGGTCACCCGCGTCATCAACGAAACGCTGGAGCGCCTCAAGCCCGAGTATCCGCGAGCGCCGAAGGAGATTCTCGCCCTCACGTCGCAGCTGCAGCGGTAGGCGGCGGGTCATGCGGCCACCACCTCAAGGGATGCCGCCCCCCCGCCGATACTCTTCACGATGGAGTATCCGCATCCCTCCGTGCCGCCGCGCCAAGGCATCGCGCCCGCCACCAGCGGGGTAGGATCGTCGTGTGCGCACCCCTCGCCGCATTCTGGCGGCGCGGCACCTGCCACGCCCGCCGAGGGCGCGGCGCCCACCGCCCCTGCCGACGGTGCCGGGGCCGCCCGCCTGGTCGGGCGCGCGGCGATGGCGATGCTCCTCGGCACCCTCGCC
>DAIESF010000232.1 GCA_027346425.1 Gemmatimonadota bacterium
CGTAGCCGATCGCCACCGCTTCTGCGGGGCTCAGAGACGACGCGCCCGTTCATCCAGCACCGACGCCATGACGCTGAAACTTGGCGACGATCGTGTCTTCGAGATCCTCATTGCGTATCACGCATCTGGTAGATCACACTCACTCGTAGAGAGCAAGATTCTGGTCAGTGTCCTTGGGTACGGAATGTACGCCCGACAGACGCTGGCGACAAGTGGTTGCCCTTGACACTTTCCGCGTTCTTCTTGACCGGTTCGGAGTTCGATCGCTACGATCCGTCATATCGACGCAGCTCGCCCCGTCTGCGCGCTGAGCGATTCAGCGTCTCGAGTCGCTCTTGTACAGACGTCGAAACGCGCTGGGATCGAAACCAAACGTACGGCGAAACTCGTGGTCCATCCCGCTGTGCGAGCGGTACCCAATGTCATAAACAATCTGCCCGACGTGCTCGGTGCTCATGATCAGTCGCTGAACAACAGCTCTGACTCGAAGCCCACGTCGCCAGTCGCGGAGCGTGAAGCCCGTGTCGGCGTGCACGAGCCGCGACAAGTACTCGCCTTCGATCCCCGTGACGAGACCGAGTTGAGCCACGGAGTTGAACAACGCGCCGTCGGTGTCGGCGATGAGTCGCGCGATGGCCTCGTTGACCTTGGGATGCCAAGGCTGCGTGATCAGCCCCGATCTCCCGCTCAGGACCTTCCGGACTGAACCGAGCAACTGAGGTAGTGGCACCACGTCCGCACGGGTCATGAGCAGGCGAGTTGCCCGCGCACAGGTCAGGAACTCCGGAATGCTCAAGTCCGGCGCACCGCTACAACGAACCAGAGGCTGGAGGGCTGGATAGACTCTCTCGACCGGGGTTGCCTCGTGTTAGCTCTCACGTTAATCCACTGACGGTTTCTCACGGTGTTACGAGACGCGCGGGCGCGCGATTCTCTGATTACTCCGTGCGCGGCGATGCGGCGAGGTCGGCGATGGGCCGCGTGCGAGGGCCGGCCGATATCGGCCGGCCCCCGGTCAGTGGGCGCGTGGGTCAGGCGACTTCGGGAAGCGCAGCCTGGACGTGATCGGCGGTGGCAAGCTTGGCGCGCGTGAGCGCCGCCGCGAGGAGCGTGTGGTGGGCGAGGAGATTGATCTTCCGCGGGAGCCCACCGGTCGCCTGGTAGATCGCTTCTTCGGCCGACGGATCGAAGAGCGGGACCTCGGCGCTGGCGAGCCGAAGGCGATGGGCGAGGTAGCCGGTGAGCTCCTCGCGGGTGAGCGCGGCCATGTGATAGCGGACGACGATGCGCTGGGCGAGCGCCTCGTGCACCGCCATCGTGAGGCGCCGACGCAATTCGGTCTGCCCGAGTAAGAGCAGACACAGGCGCGGCTCGGCATCCATCTGATAGTTGGTGAGCAGACGGAGATCCTCGAGGACATCGGGGCGGAGGTGGTGCGCTTCATCGACGACGAGGATGGGCCGGGTGCGTGCGTCGGCACAGAGGCGAGAGACCTCACTCTTGATCTGGCGATAGAGGGCGGCGCGGGAGCGTTCGACGCTCAGGCCCATCTCCCAGGAAATGGTCTTGAAGAGGTCCATGACGTTGCCGGTGGAGAGCGACACGTAGAGCACGCGATAGAGGCCGGTGTGGAGCTGGGTGAGGACGCGGCGCGCGGCGCAGGTCTTGCCACTGCCGCTGTCGCCGGTGACCAGGCCGATGCCGCGCAGGTCGAGCAGGTGCGCGAGGCGGACGTCGAGCTCGCGACTGCTGGCCGAGGGGAAGAGGTCGTCTGGGGCGATCTCTTGGCCGAAGGGATGCCGGGTGAGCGCGAAGTGTTTGCGGTACATGTTAGAAGTCCTCGTCGAGTTTGCGCAGCGGTAACCCGGGCGGGGGGACGCTCGCGCTGCTGGGGGTCAGGAGCTTCGTGCCGTGGTCGCGGCGGACGAAGCAATTGGCGTAGGCATCCACACGGGTGGCGATGCCAACGGCGCGGCCCTGGACGACGACGGTGACGCCGCGGGTGAGGCGTGCCGGGTCGTAGCGAAGCGTCACCGTCTGGCCGACGAGGGCGGCGTCGACCTCGAAGACGACGCTGTGGAGACTGACGGTCCGGTCCTGCTGGACCTTGCGCTTCTCCTCGAAGAGAAAGAGCGCGGTCAGATCCTGTGCAGGGAGCGTGACGTGATGGGCGGCGCGAGCCCACTGCTCACGGGGCGTGGCGTCCTGCAGGCCGCGGTGCGGCGTGTCGAGGTATTCGTCCTCGATCCAGGTCCAGAGGCGCTGATTGAGCGCGTCGAGGGAGCGCGTATCGGCCTCGAGTAGAGTCGGCAGGAGCTGTAAGCGGACGGTGCGAAACCACCGCTCAAGCTTCCCCTTTCCCTGGGGCGCGAAGGGCCTGGCGTGGATGAGGGTCACGCCGAGTTTGGCGCAGACGAGCGCGAGGTGGCGGGCACGATACGCGGAGCCGTTGTCGACGTAGAGGCGCTTGGGAATCCCGCGGCGGAGCAGCGCCCGCTCGAAGACGGGCAAGAAGGCCGTGACCGTCTCGCTGCGCGTGAAGGCGGCGTACGGAATCATCCGGGTGGCATCGTCGAGCAGCGCGATTAGATAGGTCTTATGCCGGCGGCGATCCTCCGGGTCGAGCACCGTCGGGCCGTGCATCACGTCGCTCATCCAGAGCTCGTTGGCGGCGTCGTAACTGAAGCGGCGGCGATCTTTGCTGGTCGGCGCGTCGGTGGGGCGCGCCATCAGACCGTGATGACGGAGGAGGCGATGGACGGTCGCGGGGGCGAGCCGCAGGTCGACCGGCACGCGCTGCTGGGCGCGGGCCGTGGCGATGACGAGCGCGACGCTGTACATCGGGTGCGCCTCTTTCAACGCGCAGAGCTCGTCGGCGACGGCTTGCGGCAGCGCGCGGGCGTGGCCCTGATCGGCGCGCGGGCGCGGCTTGAGGCCGTCGAAGCCCGCGCGGCGATAGGCGTAGAGCCAATCGCGCAGCGTCTCGGCAGCGACATGCCGGCGCGTGGTGCCGGGGATGTCGTACTCGCGCGAGGCTTTCTCGCGCAAGCGCGCGTGGAGCGAGCGGTCGCCGGCCGGGAGATGGAGCAGATCGGCGATCAGCCCATAGCGAAACAAGGCGACGGTGTCGGCATGCGTCGTGGGATCGGGTGGGGGCATCGGTCCTCCTTGCCGCACCAACGCGGCGAGCGGGATCCTCACCCGTCGGGGCCGACGCGGTCTGCCCCCAGGCCGTGTGGGACCGCGGACAGGCGCGTGTCTCGCCGGGAGGAGCGGGGGTGGAATCCGAGCGGCGTAGGGAGCGTCGCCAGGTAGGGGGCGGCGTGGGTCCGCAGCGCGACCAACGCGGACGGGGTCGCGAGGGCGAGGCGCACGATCGCCAGTCGGGCGTCACCGGTGAACAAGTCGGGCAGGAGCGTGACGATCGCGAGCAGGGCGCGACGGATCGGCATCAGGCGCCGCCGCACCCAGCGGACGGCCGAGGGCAGCGTGATGTCGGGGCGCAGGAGGTCGGCCGCCGCCTCGATACTCCGCGCGGTCTCCACGCGGGCCACCACGTGCTCGATCGCCTCGAGCGCACCGGGAAAGTGACTGGCGAGACAATCGGGCAGCAGACTGAAGGTCTCGTGCGCCGTCGGGCAGTAATAGCGCGTGATGCGCATGCCGCTGGGCGTGCGCCGCGGGTACGTGCCGTGGCGCACGAACCCGCAGCCGCCACGCGGATGGCGGGGACACGCGGCCAGGCTTGCGTCACGCCAGGCACGGCGCGCAACATAGGCCTCGCCGGAGAGCGGGCACTCGTGACGCAGCTGCACCGGCCGGGGGACGCACGGGGGCTTCCGTGGCGTCCCCACTTCTCCTCGCCATCGCCGACGATGGCGCCCGCTCTTCTATCACACTGGGCGTCGCTCACCCGCAGCATCGCTTGCACACGCGGCCTGGTATCCCGCGTGACGGGGGGGCGCTCGGCGGCATCCACACCCCGGCACCCGGGCTCCGGCGCCCGCCGCCGAGCGCCTGCGCAGCTCCCTATCCAGGAGCCTGAACGCTTCTCACGCTGCGCTCAGCGATCAGCGATTTCGTGACTGGGAGACTCCGAGCAGATCGATCGGGGGGATTACGGATTAACGTGAGAGCCAACAGCCTGTTCCAGTTGATGGGGGCAGGCTGGCAGTGGGACAAGCGCGGACGCTGCCGTCCTGTGATGTTCGTGATCACGAAGGAACGAGATTCACCGTGCTTCACCATCTCGCGGTGTCCGCGATACCCTCCCAGCCGCTCGTTCCTTTTCTTCGAGGCCATCCCTCCCGCAAATGCGA
>DAIESF010000254.1 GCA_027346425.1 Gemmatimonadota bacterium
CTTGCCTGAGTTGTAGAACAGGTCACCGGCATCGACGTACTTCTCGCCGTTATCCCAGTCTTCCGTGTGGTTCTTCCAGTAGCCCTGGGTCAGGCTGCAGTACGACAGCGGCGGGGGGGGGCGGGGTGTAGGTGTTGGTGAAGGTCACGACCGCACCCCAGTCGTTGTTGATGCGGACGCCAGAGATGCTGTAGCTCGCGAGACTGACGACAGGCGTTGGCGGCGTCACTCCCGTGGGATACTCCCCGACAATCGATGTAAGCGCCCATCCGGCGGGGAGCGGGTTCTGCTCGGTGACCGTGGCGTCGAAGCTCCCCGAGGCCGTGGTCGCGACGGAGGCGGCCATCACGCACTGGCCCATCGGAACGGCGACGGTCCCCGAGGCGACGGTGCTCTGGTCCGACGTGTTGGTCACGAGATAGTCGAAGTTGAACGACTGCGCTGACGGCGTGCCGTCCTTGCAGACCCAGAGCTCGCCTTCAAAGCTCAGGCGATCGCCGAGGTTTGGCTTTCCCGTCACGGAAAGCGAGGGTGAGGTCGGCGCGAGCGACGGCGCGAACGGCGTAGGCTGGTCCGCGCACGCAGCCACGAGGGCCGCGACGGCGAGTGCGGGCGCGAGGCGCCCGAGGCGAGTGACCTTCATTGAGGGAGTTCTCCTTGTCGACAGTCGAATCCGATGAGGCGGAACTGGTCCGCCTGGATTCTCCTCTTCGGCAGCGGGGCGGTCTCGGGAAGGCGGAGACCCATCGCTTTGCGCGGCGACCTCACGGTCGCTTTGCCTTTTCGAAGGAGATGAGAATTCATTCATGCAGAGTTCATGCCTGATCCTGCCGTCGCGCCACAGGGTGCGCCCTCCAGCGCGACCGGGGCGCTCCGCGTGCAACGGACGCCCCGCGCAACTCTCGACGGCGCTTCGGAATGACGACTTCCTGAGGCCCCGAGAGTCCGCGCTGCCGGTCCCCGTCTGACTCCTGAGCCTGGGGAGGGGCGGAGTGTTGCGCGACCCCGACAAGGACCGATGCACCCGACTCAACGGCCCGGTCGAGGGGTGATTATCGAACGGTGCCCCCGGCGCCATATTGGCGCCCGATGATACGACCCCTGCCGAACTGATGAGCCCCCCGTCCGCGACCACCGATGCGCCCGACACCCCGTCCGTGTGGTGGCGCTGGCTTTTGATCGTTGGGATCGCCGCGGGTATCCTGGCGGTTGGGGCGCCGGAGGGGATCACGCCGCAGGGGTGGCGACTCTTCGCGATTTTCATCGCCACCATCGTCGGCTCGATCCTCCGGCCGGCGCCAGCCGGCGCCGTGGTCCTGTTCGGCGTCTGTGCGATTGCCGTGACCGGGACGATGACGCCGGCCGATTCGCTGAAGGGCTACAGCGACCCTCTCGTCTGGCTGGTGCTCTGCGCCTTCTTCATTTCCCGTGGCGTGATGAAGACCGGGCTTGGCGAACGGATCGCGTACCTCTTCATTCGGGCTTTAGGCAGGCGGTCGATCGGGCTGGTGTACGCGCTCGTCGGGACCGACACGGTGCTGGCGTCGATCCTTCCGTCGAACAGCGCGCGCGCTGGCGGGGTGATCTTCCCGATCACCCGTAGCCTGGCCCACGCGTACGACTCGCACCCCGGGGTGACCGCGCGGCGACTGGGGGCCTACCTCATGGTCGCGGTCTACCAGTGCGACGTGATCGCCTGCGCCATGTTCCTCACCGGGCAGGCTTCCAACGTCCTCATCGCCCGCTTCGCGCAGGAAGTGAGCGGGGTCGAAGTGAGCTACACCACGTGGATGGTGGCGGGGATCGTCCCGGGGATCGTCTCGCTCCTCGTGGTCCCGCTGATCCTCTTCCGCCTGTATCCCCCCGAGGTGACGCACACGCCGCACGCCACCGAGCTGGCGCGCAGTGCACTCGACCGCATGGGGAAGCCGTCGCGCGGCGAGTGGATGATGCTGCTGGTCTTCGTGGTGGTCGCCCTGCTCTGGATGACGACGCGCTGGCACGGCATCAACTACGCGGTGGTGGCGCTATTGGGGGTCTGCTTCCTCCTGGTCACCAGCGTCCTCGAGTGGGACGACGTCCTGGCCGATCGCGCGGCGTGGGATGTCTTCATCTGGTACGGCGGCCTGGTGCGCATGGCCGAAGCGTTAGGCGAGACCGGGATCACGAAGCGCTTCGCGGAGGTGGCCGCCAGCGTGACGGTGGGATGGGCGTGGGGCGCCGCGCTCATCGCCCTGGTGCTCGTGTACTTCTACGCGCACTACGCCTTCGCCAGCATCACCGCCCACGCGACGGCGATGTTCACGCCGTTCCTGGTCGTGGTTCTGGCAGCTGGCGCCCCTCCCAAGCTGGCGGTGCTCGCCCTTGCCTACGCCTCCAACCTCGATGCGGCGCTCACCCACTACGGGACGACGACGGCGCCAATCTACTTCGGCGCCCGCTACGTCTCGCAGCGCGAATGGTGGCGACTCGGCCTCATCACCTCCCTCGTGACGCTGGCCATCTGGGGAATCCTCGGCCCCCTCTGGTGGCGACTCCTCGGGATGTGGGGGTGAGGCGCAGGACGGAGAGATCACGAGGGGAGATGCCGCTCTTACCGAGCCCCCAATCCCAGTCGTACACTAACCCGAGCCCCGCCGACTCCCTTACCGCCGCACCACCCGTCTTCTCGTCTTCTCGTCCTCTCGTCTTCTCTTTAGATCGTTAATGCGCCGCCCTCACCTCTCCCTCCAGCCTGACCCCGACTCCGCCCCCCTCCGCATCAGCCAGCTGGAGACGCCGGCGGCGCTGGTGGACCTCGATCGCCTGTCGCAGAACCTGGATCGGATGGCCGAGTACGGCGCTATCCACGGTTTGTCACTGCGACCGCACGTGAAGACGCACAAGTCGCCGCGCATCGCCGCCGAGCAGATGCGACTCGGGGCCGTCGGGCTCACCTGCGCCACGCCGCGCGAGCTCGAAGTGATGGCTGACGTGACCAGCGACCTCCTCCTGGCGTATCCCCTGCTCGGGGCCCCGAAGCTGGCTCGCGTCCTCTCGATCCCGCAGAAGGTGCGGCTGACGGTGGCCGTGGATTCGATGATCGCCGTCGATGAACTGGCAGCCACGGCGCGGATCATGGATCGCCCGGTGCAAGTGTACGTCGAACTCGACCTGGGGATGCACCGGGTGGGGGTGCAGAGCGTGGACGATGCCATCGCCCTTGCCATGCGCATCGCCGAGCAACCCCCGCTCGAGTTCGCTGGCATCACCTTCTACCCCGGACACATCCGCGAGCCGGTGGGGCAGCAGGAGGCGAAGCTGGCCCGCCTGCGCAGCGACCTGCATGCCGCGCTGGAGCGGATGGAGCGCGCACGAGTGCGCCCCCGTGTGGTGAGTGGAGGGTCGACCCCAGCCGCCTGGCGCATGCACGAGATCCCGGGGGTCACCGAGGTTCGCCCGGGCACCTACGTGTACAACGATCGCACCACCGCCGAGATCGGCGCCTGTTCGTGGGACGACTGCGCGTTCACGGTGCTGGCCACCGTCGTCAGCACCGCGGTCTCCGGGCAGGCAGTGATCGACGCCGGCTGCAAGGCGTTAGGGCGCGAGCCGGTGCGTGGGGTGGCCGGCGAGGGCTTCGCCGCCCTCATCGACCGCCCCGAGGTGACGGTGCAGCGCATGTCGGAGGAGCACGGGATCCTCGACCTCACGCGCACATCCTGGCGCCCCCGCGTGGGCGACGTCGTGCGCCTGGTTCCCAACCACGTCTGCATCGTGGTACACCTCAACGACACCATCCACGGCGTGCGGGGCGAACTGGTCGAGGCGACCTGGCCGGTCAGTGCCCGAGGGCGGGGAGGAGCACCGGCAGGAGTGGTGTAGCGGGGACGCGAAGCGTCACCTCGACCCGTACGCGGCGCCCCACGACCAGAAAGATCGGGTTGATGACGTCGAGCCGGCGCGGGATCCCGATCCCGTGTTCGCGTATGGGGACGTCGAACGCTCCGCACAGGGTCAGCTCCCCCGACCTGTCCGCCCCGTCCGCGCGCGTGACGGGGCACTGCGTCACGACGTCGCGATCGTATCCGCACAGCGTGAGCGTCCCCGTCACGCGCAACTCGCCGTTCTCGCGCGCTACGCTTCGGCTGGCGAAGGAGATCTGCGGATGGCGCTCGACATCGAGGAAGGACGGGCCGCGCACGTGGCGGTCGCGCATGGCCAGTCCGGTGGTCACGCTGGCGGCCGCGACCTCGACGACGAGCGAGGCGCGCGCGATGTCGGCCCCTGGGACGACGAGCACGCCCTGCATCTCCGTGAAGTGACCGCGGACCGGGAGCGGACCTAACGACGCGACGAACGCCACGCGCAGGGCGCGCGCATCGAGCGCGAGGCGCGTCGGCGCGTCCATGCTCAGTCGGGGGGAGCGCCCCGGTCGATCCAGCGGGCGATGGTCGCGCGCTGGTTGGCGGTGAGGGCGGGCGCGGCGAGCGGCATCCGGCTCACCCCGGCGCGCGCTGCCGAGTCGTCGCCGATCATCCGCACGAGCCACGACCGCACCGACGCCCCGGCGACGACGAGTGTATCGCCCGGGCTCAGGCGCGCCGGGCGACCGACGAGTGCGGCACGCGATGCGCCGGCCACCAGCGTGAGTCCGCCCTGACGCGTGGCCGACGAATGACACCCGCCGAAGGCGCAGCGGCGATCGAAGATCGGCTGCACGTCGCGCGAGAGCGTGGGTGACGCCACGACGAGGTCGGGGAGGCCGAAGGTCGGGTCGACCGCCCCCTCGAAGGCGGCGCAGGTGGCGACGAGCGGGACGACGAGCGGGGCGACGAGGAGGAGGGTCACTCGCCGCGCGCGCATCGCGCGTCTCGTCTGCACCGCCGGTCGCTCCCGCTTCATCGGCCGCCTCCGGTGACCGCCACCAGGGCGCGGAGCGTCGCCACGCTTCCCGGAGCGTAGAACCATTCCCCCGCGGCGAGCAGGCGATGAGTGACCGGCCAACGGGCTCCGGCGGCGAGATGCGGCCGGCTGTCGCGCAGGCGAAGGATCGGGTGATCGGGGTCGCGGGTGCCGTCGGCGCGCCTGACACCGATGTCGAAGCGCGACCGGTCGATGCGACCGCCAGCCGCCAGCCACAGCTGCGCCCCCGGCCGCGCCATCGCCCTCGCCGCGACCAGTTCGCCAGCCGCAATCCGGGGTTCGAACCAGTCGTTGCTGTCGTTCCCGTGGCAGACGGCGGCGTAGTACGTCGCGAGGTCGCGGTTCCCGGAGCGGGTCGTCGACGCGTTACAGGTGATGGCCCCCTCTACGCGCCCGGCTACCGCGGAGAGCCTCGGGACGAAGGCGACTCCACGCCAGGTGGCCACCGTGCGCGAGGCAGCGAGGGCGACGAGGTTGGCCCGTGCATCGGCGACGGTGATCGGCGGGACCCACGACGCCTCGAGGACGGCGACGGCGGTCCGCACCCCCAGGCGCGGGCGCGGGAGGACGGGGGACAGGTTGGTCGTCTCGGGCTTGTCGATCCCGGGGCGCCGCTGTGCCTCGGTGAGCGTGGGGAGCCAGGTGGCCTCGACCCCCAGCCACCATCGTCGTGCCGGTGCCACGGCGCCTAACGGGGAATAGACCATGGCCGCCGAATAGAACGCGAGGAGGCGCCCTTCGGGCTCGCTCGCCCGGTGGACCTGCACTGCGCGTTGCTGGGCGGCGAGCGGCGTCCCGGCGAGCACGAAGGGAAGGATGACGAAGCGTGTGTGCTGGTGCGTCCTCACGGAACCTGGACGGACCCGCTCATTCCCGAATGCAGCGAGCAGACGTAGCTGAAGGTTCCCGCGGAGTTGAAGGTGCGGGCCACGGATGCATTTGCCGTGTTGGGAATCGAGGCGGGCGCCCCCGCGGTCCCTTGGAAGTCGACGTTGTGGAGGATCGATCCGAAGGTCCAGGTGACCGTCCCTCCGCGGGCGATGGCGACGCTGGCCGGGGTGAAGTCATTGCTGTTCGACCCCGCGACGACGGTCGCCGTCGAGGGCAGCGCGCCGGAGACCGAGACGGCAACGGTCGCGGTCTTCGTCACGCCACTGAGCGTCCCCGACACCGTGATCGTCGCCGTCCCCGGGGCGATCCCGGTGACGCTCCCCGCCGGCGATACGGTGGCGACCCCGGTATTGCTCGAGGCGTAGGTGACGCTGACTCCGGCGACCGTCGCACCGCTCGCCGAGCGACCGGTGACAGTGAGCGCCTGCGCTTGCCCTGCATCCAGCGACACCGTCGCCGGGGTGACCGAGATGTTGTCCAGCGACTCCGTCGGCGGCGGGGTGGTGGGACCGCCGTCGCCGCCACCGCCGCATGCCGTCAGGAGCCACACGGCACCGGCCAGGGTCAGCGAACGGAGCGGCTCGACGAGCGAGGTAATCGGCGTACGCATCGATATCGGTGGGCGCGGGGTGGCACGAGGGGGCGGGGAGCGATGCGCCCATTCGCGGCAACTGGAGGGCGAAGCTAGGAATGCGCGGCCACGCTGGACAACGAGCCTGCGGTGAATGCCTGCGTCGAGACGGTGAAGGGCTTGGGCGCGCAGGCGAATGCGGCGCCCCTGTCGCCGATTGGCGCCCTCGCACCGGCGTGCAGCGAGCCCAACAGCCAATCAGCGCGGCTCAACCACCAATCAGCTCACGCACCCTGGCGCGATAGCTCTTGCCGGTCTGCACACGCGTCCCGTCGGCGAGGACGATGATCCAGTCCCCCTGGAACCACGGCAGGAACTCGCGGATGCGCTCCACGTTCACGATCGCCGATCGGTGCACGCGAACGAAAGTGTGCGCCGGGAGGCGCTGCTCGAGCTGGGTCAGGGTGATGCGATGGTCGAAGACCTGCTTCCCCACGTGCAGTCGCGCCACATCGTCCGACGCCTCGATCCAATCGATGTCCTGCATGCGCAGGTAGAGCATGCGCTCGCCGACGCGCACCGTCAGCCGATCGGCCCCCGGCCGCGCCCCCTCGATCGCCTCCATCACGCGCGCGACGGGGGTTGCGCCCGGCGATCCGCTCGTCGGCGCCGCTCCATGCGGGGCGTCTTGATGCGGAGATGGATGCGGCGCGTCCTTCTCTGCGCCCTCCCCGTGCTGCGGTGATCTAAGCAGCTTCACGACGCGATCGATGGCGCGCGCGAAGCGCCCACGGTTGACCGGCTTGAGGAGGTAATCCACCGCGTGCACCTCGAAGGCGGCGAGCGCATGCTGGTCGTACGCCGTGACGAAGATGACGGCCGGCATCCGGTCGATCCCGACCCCGCGCACCACGTCGAAGCCGCCCCCCTCCGGCATCTGCACGTCGAGCAGCACGAGTTCCGGCGACTCCGCGCGAATGCGCGCAATGGCCGTCGCTCCGTCACCGCACTCACCGATCACGGTGATATCGTGGCGCGCCGCCAGCAGCGAGCGGAGGTGCTCGCGGGCGAGCGGTTCGTCGTCGATCACGAGGGTGCGCACCGGTGCGACGGTCATGGCGTCAGTCGGAATGGCGAGGCGATGGTGCGATGCGTGCGGCCGCCGCGGTATGAAAGGGAATGACGATCGAGACTTCGAACCCCCCGGTGGCTCTGGGCGCGGCGTGCAGCCGGTGCGTCTCGCCATAAAGAGACGAGAGCCGGGCGCGCGAGTTGGCGAGTCCCACGCCCTCGCGCCGTGCACCTGGCGACGCCTCGCCAAGTCCGTCGTCGCGCACAACCAGCCTCAGCACATCGCGATCGCGGCGCGCCAGCACCTCCACCATTCCGCCCGAGGCGCGCGGCCCGATCCCGTGCTTGATGGCATTCTCCACCAGAGGCTGCAGGATGAGGTTGGGGACGAGCGCGTCTCCCACGTCCGGAGCGACGTCCACGCGGACATCGAGCCGCCCCTGGAAACGCTCGCGCTGGATGTCGACGTAGTGCTCGAGCACCTCCAACTCGCGGGCGAGCGACACCTCCTGCTCGGCGGCACTTCCCAGCGAGATGCGCAGAAGCTCGCTCAACCCCGCCACCATGCGCTCGGCGCGGTCGGGGGCGCGGTGGATGAGGGCGGTGATCGCGTTGAGCGTGTTGAACAGGAAGTGCGGGTGCAGCTGCAACTTTAGCGTCTGCAGCTGGGCCTGGTCGAGGCGGGACTGGAGCTGCTCGCTTGCCCGCGAGACGGCGGCGTAGCGGGCCCCCAGTTGCTCCTGCCAGTGCGTGGCGTAGGTGGCCACCGCTCCCGCGCAGGCGAGGAGGAAGAGGCGCGCCCCCTCGTCCAGTGGCGAGACTCCGGCCGCGGTGAGCGCGGTGATCGGGCTGGCGATGAGCGCCAGCTCGCCGCTGGCGGCGAAGGCCGCCACGAGCCCCGCGTACTCGACCACCGCCAGCGTCGAGACCGCCGCCGCCTTTCGCGTGCTCGACGCCACGGGGAGCGCGGCGAGGATG
>DAIESF010000337.1 GCA_027346425.1 Gemmatimonadota bacterium
GGCGAGCTTGGCCACCGACCAGTTCTCGTCGGCCGCGTCGCCGAAGATGATCGCCTTCGACGGGCAGGCCTGCGCGCACGCCGTGGTGAACTCGTCAGGCTTGAGCTCGCGGTTCTCGAGCTTGGCCAGGTTCTCGGCCTCCCGGATGCGCTGCACGCAGAAGGAGCACTTCTCCATTACCCCCTTGCCACGCACCGTGACATCGGGGTTGAGCTGCAGGTGCAACGGCTCGGGGAAGGCATACTGGCGGCGTTCCTTCTCGCCGTACCCGTGCCAGTTGAAGTAGCGCACCTTGTAGGGGCAGCCGTTGGAGCAATAACGCGTCCCCACGCACCGGTTGTAGACCTGCACGTTGAGGCCGTCGGGCGCGTGGTACGTCGCGTAGACCGGGCAGACCGGCTCGCACGGAGCGTTGCCGCAGTGCTGGCACATCATCGGGACGAAGCGCGCCTCGAAGTCGGCCGAGCCGTCCTCGCCCCCCTCGAAGTACCGCTCGATGCGCAGCCAGCTCATCTCGCGTCCCTTGAGGATGTTGGCACCCGGGCGCGTATCCCACGCCGAATCGTCGGAGGCCGAACCGGGGCGCAGCGAGCGTCCCTGCCAGCGGGCGCCGACGGTGGGGATGTTGTTCTCGGCATAGCACGCCGTGACGCACGCCGAGCAGCCGGTGCACCTGGCGAGGTCGATGGTCATCGCCCACCGGCGCTTGGCCATCCCGCTCCAGTGCTGCTGGTCGTACATCCCCTGGTCCTTTGCCGTCGAGTCGGCCAGGTCACCCTGGGCGTCGGCGGCAACCGGCGAGCGGAGGCCCGGGAGGAACTCGTGGCTCGCGTCACCCGGGAAGTGATGCGCTTCTTCCTTGAAGCGGCCGGCGATGACGTCGGCCACCGTGATCGCCTGGGCGATACCGCGCCCGTGCTGGCGCGCCGACCCTTCGGTGGTCACGAGGTCGGAGCGCGCCCCGGCCCTGGTGACCTTGGCCTTGGCCTGCGTGAGGGCGAGCGCCCCCGATCCGTTCCACGTCGCGCCTAACGCGTCGAGGGCGTTGATGCCGATGTCCTTGGCATAGCGCCCGTAGGCGGTGTGCCCCTGCCCCAGGGCGACGGCGACCGTATCCTGCCGGATCCCGAGGTACACGAAGGCCGGCGCCGTGATGCTCCCCGCCGCCGTTTGCACCGTGACGTGGTCGCCAGCGGTAACGCCCAACTTCCTGGCCGTCGCCGGGTGCAACTCCACCCACGACTGCCAGAGCACCTTGGCCACCGGGTCGGGGAGTTCCTGCAACCAGGGCTTGTTGGCCCCGGCGCCGGTCCCGAGCACCGCGTGCGGATACACCACCAGATAGTAGTCCCCGTCGCCGGCGATCGGCTTCGGCGCCTCGGAGGAGAACGATGCCTTGGCGGCTGCGGCATCGCGCTGGGCGATGGTCCCGCTCGCCATCCCGCTGGCGAGCGCCTGCGTGAAGCCCGCCGCCCCACCCGGGAAGCGACTTACGAGGTAGTCGCGGTAGGACTTCCACGGGAAGCGCGCGGCGACACTGGGGTCACCCTGTGCCACCTGCAGCAGCACGTCGGCCGCTGCCCGCGTGTCGAAGATGCGGTCCATCACCGGCTGCTGCAGCGAGATCACCCCGGGCTTCGCCTCGGCGTCGCCCCACGACTCCAGGGCGTGGTCGCTCGGCAGCACCAGGTCGCACAGCTCCGACGACTCGTCGGGGAAGCTGGAGAAGGAGACCTTGAAGGGGACCTTGGCCATCGCCTCGGCGAACTTGATCGCCTTGGGGGTGTCGTAGGCCGGGTTGGCGCCGCGCACGAACAGGAGCGAGACGTTGCCGGCGTTGGCCGACTCGGCGATCGCCGCCATGCGCTCGACGCCGACGGCGCCGGTGTAGCCGCCCAGCGGCTCGCCCGGTTTGACCGTCGTCCCCACGTTCCCCGCCGCCTTGTTGATCTCGGCGGCGAGCGTCGCCACCACGCCGGCGTTCGGCGTGGAGACGCCCGAGAGGACCAGGCTGGGGCGCGCGCCCTTCAGTTCGTCGGCCAGGCGCTGGAGCGTCGCCTCGGTCACGCCGCTGGCCGTCGCCGCGTCGGCGATCGTGGCGCCTCCGCTCCCTCCAACTGCGGAAAGCAAGGCCTTGGCGATGACCTCCTCGCTCCCGGGCGTGCAGGCGACCCACTCGTCGGCATTGAGCCCGGTGAGCGAGCGACGCGGGCCGACGTACACGAAGCGCGGCCCAAGCTGCAGCTTGGCGCGCGCGTCGGCGAAGGCGAGCTGCATCGGGACCGCGGCGTCGCGCCCGTCGAGGAAGTCCGCGCCTAACGAGATCACCAGCGAGGCCGCCGACATGTCGATGCCGGGCATCGCCACGCCGTAGGCGAGCGTGTTGGCCGCGCGCACCGCGAGATCGGCCCCGCTGTCGTACTGGACGTGCGCCGGGAAGCCGAAGGCGCCGAGCCACTGGTCGAGGAAGACGCCGAAGGAGCCCGAGGCGTGTGCGTCGACGAAGACGACGTTCTGCCCCTGTCCCTTCGATCGCGTCTCGCCAACCTTCTGGCTCAGGAGGGCGACCGCCTTGTCCCACGTGGTCGGGACCAGCTTGCCCCCCTCGCGCACCATGGGCTGGCGGTAGCGATCGGGGTTGTAGAGTCCCTGGAGCGCCGACTGCCCGCGGGCGCAGAGCGCACCGCGGTTGACCGGGTGCTCGGGGTTCCCCTCGAGCTTGATGGCGCGACCGTCGCGTACTTCGGCGACCACGCCGCAGCCGGTGGCGCACTCACGGCAGGTGGTGCTGTAGTAGGTCGAGACGCCCGGGACCGTCTGGTCGGGAGAGACCAGGTACGGAATGAGCTTCTCGACCTTCTCCTGGCTACACCCGATGGTGGTGGTCACGGCGCTGGCCGCGCCCAGGACCTTGAGGAACTCGCGGCGCTTGACGCCCGCGGACCCCGTTGACTGGCTCATGCAGTGCTTCCTCGATCGTCGAGACGAACCGTGGCGCTTGGGACCTGATTCGTTAGGCCCGGCATCCGCGGCGGCGGCGATGCTTCCTGGTCAGTAGTGGCAGATGGCGCAGTCGTAGCGCGCCTTCTTCGGCGCCACGTCGGCGGCAGCCTTCGCCCCCACCGTGTCACCGGCCGCCAGCAGGCCATCACTCAGCTTGTATCCCTTCACGTGACAGTTCACGCACCACCCCATGTTGAGGGAGGAGAACTGCGCGACCTGCGTCATTCCCTGCACCGGCCCGTGGCACGTCTGGCACGTGACTCCCGCGCTCACATGGCGCATGTGCGGGAAGTGGACGTACTCCGGAAGCTTGTGGATGCGCACCCACGGGATCGCCTTCCACTTGTCCACCTGCCCCGGAGGGGCGAAGGTCTGCAGCGTCTTGATCGGCTCGCTCACCCGCGCCGGCTTGCCGTCCATCGCCGGGCGATTCGGCCCCACCACCGTGTGACACCCCATGCAGGTCCCCACCGCCGGGAGCCCCGGATCCGGGGACTTGTTGGCGCTGTAGTGGCAGTAGAGGCAGTTCATCCCGAGGGTCTGCACGTGCACGGGATGCGGGAATGCGATGGGCTGCACGGGGGCGAATCCCTGCGACGACGATGCGCCGCTGTAGGCCGACAAAAGGGTCGCCGCCGTGGCAATGGCGAAGAACGCTGGGATCAGCGCCCACTTACGCCTGCTCGTCATCGAGTCGTGAGGTGGGAGGGAAGCCGAGTGATTGATTCGGGCTTGTGAATCATTTCACAAGATTCCGAAACAGCGGCGAAAAATGAACGCGGGTCAACAGTGCCGCAAGAGTTACGTGCATCGCGAGTTGCCGAACCGACACACCCTTGTGACTTGCTCACACTCGCGTGCCCATCGCGCGTGTCACCGCGCGTGTGACATCGCGTGTCCGCCAAGGCGCCGACCACGGCGATCGCTACCATCCACGCACGTCCGCCAGCGCGTCCCCTGCCCCGCCGCCCGGCAATAGGGCAAGGTTGGCCCGCGCCCCCTGGGTCAGTCGCAGCGGCCACATCGTGCCGTACACGAAGCGCTCGCTCCCGATGGTCCGGAAGAGTTGGGCGAGTTCATCCGTCGGCGGCCCCCAGATCCAGCTGAAATCATAGAACACGTGGGCGCGCTCGGCGGGGGTGAGTCCCCAGTGCACTTCCTCGATGAACTCCTTCCCCGCCGCGGTCACCACCAGTCGCCCCCCCGGGGCCGCTCGCGCCAGTTCGCGCACGTGGGCCGCCGACAAGTCGGGGGCGACATCGAGCGAGTGCCGCTGGCGCAGGTCCTCGAAGCGCACCGTCAGCACGAGGGCGCACCTGGCGCCGGCGCAGGCTTCGGCGAGCGCTACCAGCTGCCGGTCGCCGGCCGCCATCCCCCACAGCTGCGGATAGGCCCGGATGGCCGGGACGCCGGCGGCCACCAGCGCACCTAACGATTCACGCCACCCCGGCCAGTCCGGACGCACGACCGGGGCCGGGCGCAGTACCTCGGCGAAGGGCCCGAGCGCGCGCAGGAGTTCGGCGTTTCCCGCCGACGGGTCACGGTGGAAGGCGGAGGGAAGATGCCCGACCCACGCTCGGGCCACCCCCTCGCGCGCCAGCACGCGCACGAGCACGTCGGGGTCGGGGTGCGGGAGGTGCCGGTAGGGGAAGGCACCGATGAAGGTGTTGACGTCGAGGGACACGGGGGACGGGAGTCCGGGGACGGGCGTTGGGCGGGGCGTTGGGCGGGGCGTTCGGGCGGGCGACGGGCGCGCGCGGTCCGCCGCCTCTTCACGGGAATCGTTAGGCATGGGGCGTCGGCTCCAGCGAAGGGAAGGCGCCGGTGGGGAAGATGCGCGCCGCGTTGCGCCAGCGGACGTCGGCCAGGTCGTCGGGAGACAGCCCGATGACGTCGAGCGCCCAGAGCTTCGCCAGCCCCGTGCACAGCGTGATGTCGGCGCCCCACAGCAGGCGCCGCGCGCCGACGGCGGCCACGGCGTCGTCGAGCATCCCGCGATCGATCCCGCTCCCGGAGAGATCGAGGTGGATGTTCGGGACGTCGCGCACGGCGGCAAACGTATGGGCGTAGTCACCACCGCCGCCGATGTGTGCGAGGATGAACGACACCTGCGGGTGTCGACGCGCGAGGACGGCGAGGTCGCCGCCGTCGGAGATGTCCTGCGAGGGCCAGTGACGTCGGCGGTGCTGCCAGATGTGATGGAGGACGGGGAGCCCGTGGAGGCGCGCGCGCTCGATCACCGGGTCGAGGAGCGGATCATCGCATCGCCGGGCAGCCGCCAGCTTGAGTCCAATGGCACCGAGCGCGACGCAGCGGTCCATCTCGCCCAGCGCGAATTCCGTGTCGTTCGGATTGATCGCGACATACGACCGCACGCGGTCGGGGTGGGTGCGCTGCATCGACAGCGCGAAGTCGTTGGCCGGAACGGTGTCACGGGGCGACTGGAAATATGTCGGCGACTCGCGCCCCCAGCTCCCGAGGACCGACGCCACGTGATAGGTGATCCCGATGCGTTCGCCAGCCGAGAGTCGGCTGGCGTTGAGTGCCGCCCAGTCGGCGCGCGCACCATCCGGCTGGAAGAAGTGCGCGTGCACGTCGACGAGCGGCCCCGGGCCACCCAACGGGGCGACCACGGTCACGGCTCCTCGCCCTCCAGCACCTCCACCAGCGCGGTGCTGGCCACGCGTTCGATTTCGAGAAGGATCTCGTCGTCGTCGTGCGCGAGGGCCGCGTAGTTGTACGCCCCGCGCTTGAAGAGAACGCCGTCGAGGGCGGCGCGCTGGAGAAAGCGTTGCTGCCGCCCCTCGTCGTCGAAGGTGAGGCTCCACATCGGGTCGATCCCGGTGACCTCCATCCCATCGACGCCGCTGGCCGCCACCGCCGCGGCGACGCTCTCCCGCATCTGCTTTCCCACCCGCCACAGCGCCGCGCAGACGTCGACCTCCGCGTAGATGTCGAGGACCGCCCCAGCGGCCGCGAGCCCGACCGCTTCGCCCGCAAGGGTCGTGGAGATCCAGGTCTGCTCGGCCGCCTCCATGATGGCCGCCCGCCCGACGACCGCCGCGAGGGGGAAGCCGTTGGCCATCGCCTTCCCGAAGATGGCGAGGTCGGGCTCGACCGCGGCGAACTCCTGATAGCCGCCAGGCGCAAGCCGGAAGCCGGTCTTGAGTTCGTCGAAGATGAGGACGGCCCCTGTCTCGTCGCACAGGCGGCGCGCCGTTGCACACCACTCCGGCGACGGGATGGCAGTGATGACCGGCTCGAGGATGATGGCGGCGAGTGCCGAGCCCGCAGCGCGGGCCGCCGCTTCCAGCGCGGCGACATCGTCGAAGGGGACACCGACAAAGTCGGCGCTCGCCCCGGCGGGAACGCCGGCGCTCGTGCTCCACCAGTCCTGCCAGCCGAAGTACCCGCTGCCGACGACCGTGGCGCGCCCGGTGGCGGTGCGGGCGATCCGCACGGCCGCGGTGACCGCCTCGCCCCCGGACTTGAGGAACCGCGCCTGCTCGGCACAGGGGATCACCTCGCACAGCCGCTCGGCAATCTCCACCTCGGCGGTGCTCGCCAGCCCGCATACGTGGCCGCTAGCCACCGCGGTGAGCACGGCACGGCTCACGGCATCGTCCGCGTATCCGATGGCGACAGAGCCTAACGCCATGGTGCAGTCGACGAGGGCCCGGCCAGACGGCGTGACCACCCGGCACCCTTGCGCCGATGCGAAGTGCGCGGGGCCCAGCGTCGACCCCGGCCCATAGAGGGCGGCGGGTCGCTTGCTCCCGGTCGACGTCCCGCCCGGGATGACGATCGCCGCGCGCTCGCGCCAGTCGAGGTCGATCCCATCGGCGTCGAGCGCGCCTTCCGGCTCGACCACCTCCTCGTCATCGCCCTCGGGTTCAGCGGGGGGCGGCGGTGGAGTGTCGTCGGAGCCGCGACCGAACAGGCGTTTGAATGGCATGGGCTGGTGGTGGCGGAGAGTGGTGGCGATGCGTACTGGCGAAGCGTGCTGGCGAAGCGTGACGGCGGCGCGTGAAGTCGACGGTCGTGCCGGCGGGAGGAAGATTATGCGTCCGGGGCGGTGGGAGCATCACCATTCCCTGCCGGCGTCATCATCTCGTTGCCCGCCGCTCCCTGCCGGCGGATGCGCTCCATGGTGCGCACCACCTCGATGTTCATCGCCCGCAGCAGTTCGATCTCGCGCGCGTCGGGGGCGGCGCGGAAGTACAGCGAGCGGAGGCTGCGCATGATGTGATCGCGGAAGCGCGTCTTGAAGAACTCGATGGCCGACAGGGCGCGCTCGATGTCCTGGTACAGGCGCTCGAACTGCTCCGCCGTGGCCGGAGGGGCATCGTGCCGCGGGGGGGCGACCACGCGCGTGGCATCGCCGGCTGCAATGTGCAGTTCGTAGAGCGCGACGAGGACGGCTTGGGCCAGGTTGAGCGAGGCGTGCGCCGTGGTCGGGATGGTGACGAGGGTATGGGCCCGGTCGAGCGCCTCGTTGGGGAGGCCATGATCCTCGCGCCCGAACATGATGGCGACCGGTCCCTCGTGCGCCGACTCCAGCACGCGCGCCGCCATGGTCCGCGGCGTGGCGAGGTCCCACTTATGGCGACGACGTCGTGCGGAGAAGGCGACAACGTGCACGCAGTCGGCCAGCGCCTCGTCGAGCGAGTCGACGGTCCGGATGCGCTCGATGATATCGTAGGTATCGTGGGCAATCCCCTCGATGCGGTAGGCGGTGAACTCCACCGGTCGCACGAGGACGAGGTCGCGCACCCCCATGTTCTTCATGGCCCGCACGGCGGCGGCGATGTTGACGGGGTCCTGCGGCTCGAAGAGCACCACGCGCACGCGGTGCAGGATGGATTCAGTCATCAGAGATGTGGAACGCCAGGGCGCGCGCGGGATCCTGTCGGTCACCGCGCAGGTAGATCCATTCATCGTGGCCACCGCTGAGGACGAGCTGCCCCCGCCGGCGTTCGCGATCGGGTGAAATCTCGTTGACGATGACGTCCAGGGTGAAGCCTTGCGCCACATTCGCCATGACGGCGGTCCGGGGAATGGTGGCCCGCAGCGACCACCCGTCTGGCGTTAGGCGGGCGGACGCGGCGACGGCGACCGCCGGCCCGAAGGCGGCCCGCGGCGTCACCCGCACCATCCCGTCCCTCCCTTCGGGGACGAGGATCCAGGCATAGTAGCGCCCCCCGCCCGGGGACGCCCCCAGGTAGAGCTGCACCCCGTCGGAGTTGATGTCGGGGGGCTCGTTGTCGAGCGGGTTGTCGGCCCGAGGGGGGGCGAAGACGGGCGACGGGTCGGGGACCGTCACCACGACCACCAGCGAGTCGCGGCTCGCGGCGACCGCCACGAACGCGGTCGGCCCCCCCGCCTCGTCCCAGCTCTGCTCGGACCGGCGATAGTGGGCCCGACCGAGGGCGAATCGGGCGACGTGCCGCTCGTCGGCGGCGGCGCTCGATGCGTCCGCGTGTGCTTGCATGGCTGCGTGCACGGGCGCGTC
>DAIESF010000341.1 GCA_027346425.1 Gemmatimonadota bacterium
CGCACGCACTCGCGCAGCCGGCGCACGTCGATCGCGCCCAACGGGTCGACGCTCGCCTCGATCCACTCCAGCGCAAGGTCGCACCATGCTTCGGCGGGGGCGTAGCGTCCGGCGCCGAAGGCCGTCGTCGCCAGCCGGACGCGGAGCGCGGCGAGGTCGCGCGCCGAGGGGGCATAGCGTTGCGCCGACTGCAGGGCGTCGAGTGCCAGGTCGTGGGCGAAGGCGGAGGCCGATCGGTCGGCGGCGGCGATGGCGTAGCGATAGGCCTCGGTGTCGAGCCCCGCGGCGTGGTAGTGCGCGGCGATCTCGTCCACCGCCGACGGGGCGCGCAGCTCGAGGAGTCTCGCTGCCACCTCGTGCAAGCGTTGGCGTTGTCGCTCGGGGACGTCGCGAGTGATCGCCTCGGCGAGCAGGGCGTGCGTGAAGGTGAAGACCCCATCGCGTCCTGCCACCGGGGCGACGATGCCGGCCGCCTCCCCTTCGTCGAGCGCCGCGGTGACCTGGACCTCGGGAACGTTCGCCGTCGCCAGCAGCAATTCGAGGGGGAAGGGGGCGCCGAGGACCGCGGCGGTGGAGAGGATTCCGCGCGCCGCCGGCGACAGTCGTTGCAGCCGCCGTTCGAGGATGAAGGCGATCCCGGGGGGGAGCGCGTTCCCTGCCATCGGGCGCCACTCCCAGCGCGTCCCGCCGTACCAGATCCCACCCGACTCGGCGAGGGACCGCAGCACGTGCACCACGTGAAGCGGGATCCCCTCGGTGTAGGCGTGCAGGACGCGGGGGAACTCATCGCCCGGGTCGGCGTCGTGGAAGACGACCTGCACCCAGCGGCGTAGCTCGTCGAGCGTGAAGCGTTGCAGCGAAAGCTGGCTGGCACGCGGATGTTGCGTGAGTCGGCGACGCCAATCGGCAGCGGCTCTCGCCTCGTCGGGGCGGAAGGTGAGCAGGACAAAGAGCCGCTCGCTGTCGACGGCGGTGACCAGGGCGTCGAGCACCGACCAACTCGCTGCATCGGCCCACTGCACGTCCTCGAAGACGAGGACGAGGAGCTGGTCGCGGGCCACCCGGCGCACAGCGCGCACGATCTCCTCGCGAAGGAGCGAGGGGGTGAGCGCCCAGTCATCGCCGTCGCGCGACGGGGGGATCTCGGGGACGAGCTGTGGAAGCGCCTTCCACACCTCGCGCTCCAGGAGCCCGGCGCCGTGGAGGCGCGCGATGATGTCGGCCCATGGGGCATACGCCGAGGCCTGGTCTCCCTCGAGGCACTGGGCGGTGACGAGCGTGCCGGCGCGGAGCCGGATTTCCGGCTCGAGCCGCCTGACGAGTGCCGTCTTGCCGATCCCCTCCTCGCCGGCGATGGCGACGAGGTGGGAGTTGCCGCGGCTGGCGAGGTCGAGTTGCCCGACCAGGGTGCGCAGCTCGTCTTCGCGCCCCACGAAGGTGTCGAAGGCGAGGCGGGCGCGGGCGGCGTTGGCGTCGGAGTGGTCGGCGGTCACCACGCGGTCGCGTCCATCGCGCTTGGCGCGATGGAGGGCCCGATCGGCGGCCGCCAGGAGCGATTCGATCGTCTCGCCATCGTGCGGCGCCCCCGCCACGGCGATGCAGACGGAGACGGCGATCTGCTGCTCGGGGGCGTCGCGCCGCGCGCAGCGCAATTCCGCGCATGCCTCGCGCAGGCGCTGGGCGACTTCGAGCGCAACGTCGGGCGGGGTGGCGGGAAGAAGGACGAGGAACTCATCGCTCCCGCGGCGCCCAACCAAGTCACCGACCCTAACGCCTTTCTGCAGGACCTTGGCCACCGCCCACAGCAGGTCGTCGCCTTGCAGCCGCCCGTACGCGGCATTGACCTTCTCGAAGTGGTCGATGTCGACGAGGAGGATGGCGACCGACTGCTCGGCCCCGCGCCGCGTGGCCAGGACGTGGGCTGCGCGCTGGGTCCACGATCCGCGATCGGCGACCGAGGTCAACTCGTCGTCCACGAGCGCCGGTTCGCGCGAGGCGACGCGCGTGGGGAGGGTGGCGAGCGAGGTGACGCCGGGGATCGCGATCCCGTCGCGGACCACTTCCTCGAAGACCCGGAAGACGGCGGGGTCGAACTGCCGGCCCACGTCGCGGCGCATCACGTCGAGCGCGTCGTCGTGGGCGAGCGCAGGCTTGAACGCGCGACGAGTGACGAGCGCGTCGTAGACGTCGGCGACGGTGAAGATCCGCGCGGCGAGCGGAATCTCTTCCCCGGCCAGCCCGTGCGGATATCCCGACCCGTCCCAGCACTCGTGGTGCGACTCGACGATGGGGCGCACCTCCCAGGGGAAGTCGACGTCGCGCAGCATCTCGGCGCCGGCCAGGGGGTGGCGCTTGACGATGGCCCATTCCTCGGCCGAGAGTCGCCCCGCCTTGTTGAGGATCGTGGCCGGGATGTCGAGCTTGCCGATGTCGTGCAGGTAGGCGCCGACGCGATACCAGACGATCGACTGCCGCTCGACCCCCATCCGGCGGGCGATCTCGCACGTGAGGTCGGCGACCCGGTCGAGGTGGCCGGCGGTGGCGTGGTCCTTGGCCTCGATGCGCTGGGCCCATCGCCGGATGACGTCGAGGAAACCGTCGTCGAGCCGGCGCAGTCGCCGGGTCGCTTCGCCGTCGGCGCCGCGCGCGCGCAGCTGGGTGAGGGCGCGATAGGCGCGATTGAGTGTCTGCAGCGTCTCGGCGTGCCGGTCGTCGCGGGCCAGGAGGTCGGCGTGCTCGCGGGCCGTCTCGGCAATGAGAAGGAGGTCGTCGGCGTCCTCGGCCATGCGCTCGCCCTGCTCGAGGAGGCGCTCGGCGCGTGGGAGGTCGCCGAGTTCGCGGGCGACGGCGCCGTTGACGACGAGGGCGCGGGCAATGAGCGCCTGGTCGTCGCCGCGGCGGGCGAGGTCGAGGGCGCGCTCGGCGGTGGCCTGGGCGCGCTCCACGTTGGCGCGATCGAGCGCCATCTCGGCGCGGGCAAGTTCGATCGAGGCCTGGAGGCGCTGGTTATGCAGCTGCAACGCGGCGGTCGCGGCCTCGGCGAAGGCCTGCTCGGCGGCGTTCCATCGCTTGAGATCGGCGTAGAGCGAAGCCAGGCGGGCGATGGTGGCCGCTTCGCCCTGGTGGTTGCCGGCGACGTGATAGTCGCTGCGTGCCGCCTCGCACAGGGTGATGGCCTGCGCGGTGGCGCCGTCGAGGAGCGCGAGGTCGGCGAGGTGGGTGGCGCCTAACGCGGCAAGGGCTGGTAGTCCGGCCCCCCGGGCGCGTTCGCGGAGCTCCTCGAAGTCGGCGGCGGCGGCCGCGAAGTCACCGTCGCGCCAGCGGATGCGCCCGCGGAGCTCGACCGCTTCGGCTGCGGCCGTGGCCATACCCGCCTCGTCGGGGAGCGCGAGCACGGCCTCGACGCAATCGAGGGCGGCGCCGGCATCGCGGGTCGCGAAGTGCGTGCGCCCAACCCCCATCAGGAGGTGGGCTATGACCCACGCGGGCACCTCGGGGGTGAGCGTGTGGAGGGCGCGCTCGTAGAGGTCCCGCGCCACCTGCACCTGCCCACGCGCTTCGGCGAGGCGCCCCTGGTCCAGGAGCGCCTCGAGGGCGGGGGTGATGGGTGCGGGGGCGTCCATGGCAGCTGGGTTCGACAGGAGTGGCCAACTATAAGGGGACGACTGAGGAGGGGGGTCGGTTGCACCTCGGATGATGGATCTCCAATCCGGCGCGGCGCCTTGCGCTGCCGGGCGAAATCGCTGTGTTGACAGCGACCGTTTTCGCCCCGATGCTATGCGCGCGTTAGCGCTTGCTTTGTGCGGCGGCGTCCCAGCCGCGTTCCCCCCTCACCGAGCTCTCCCCCCCGGCCGTCCCCCAAGCCAGAGCTTGGCCGAAGCGCGCGCACATCCCCCCACCTTCTCCTCGGAGGTCGTGATGCACGAAAGTCGTCGAACGGTACGTCGGTGGACCGTTGGACTCGGGACCGCACTGGCGGTGTTGTGCGGGCTCGGGCCAATGGTCGTCGGCGCCCAGCAGTCGCAAGGAACCATTCGCGGAAAGGTCACCAACGCGGGAACCGGTTCGCCCCTGGGCAACGCCCAGGTATTCGTCGCCGGGACCACGCTTGGTGGGCTGACGGGCGCCGACGGTTCGTACTCGATCGCGGCGGTTCCGCCCGGTCCCCGGGTGGTGCGCGTTCGACTGATCGGCTATCAGCCGACCGAGCGTACGGTGACGGTGACTGCCGGCGAGACGGTGACGGCGGACTTCGGCCTGTCGCAGAGCGCAATCTCGCTCGACGAAGTGGTGGTGACCGGCACCGGCGGGTCGGCGCGCAAGCGCGAGGTCGGCAACTCCATTGGACAGATCAAGGTCTCCGATACGCCCGAGGTGCCGAGCAACCTCTCCAACATGCTCTCCGGTCGACTGACCGAGGTGACGGTTGGTGGTGGAACGGGGAACTCGGGCGGCGGCGCGGCGATCCGCTTGCGCGGCACGACGAGCGTGGCCCTCACGAACCAGCCGCTGATCTTCATCGACGGCGTCCGTACGCGCAGCGATGAGTATCCGCGCAACGGCATCTTCACCGGGACGACGCAGCGTGGTGCCAACGTCAATTCGAGCCCGCTCAACGACATCAACCCCGACGACATCGAGCGCATCGAAGTGGTAAAGGGCGCCGCCGCGGCGACGCTTTATGGCACCGACGCGGCTGCCGGCGTCATCCAGATCTTCACCAAGCGCGGCGCCGCCGGCGCAGCCAAGTGGAACGTGCAGCTCAACAGCGGGATCAGCACGCTGCAGCCGTTCGGTACCGACACCGTCCCGCTCCTCTTCATGGATCCGTTCCTGCGCAACAGCAAGAAGGATCGCTTCGGGCCGGACAACTACGCCTATCGCTATGGGACGGCGGCGCAGGTGTCGGGCGGCCAGGGCGACAATCTGCGCTACTTGCTCTCGGCGAACGCCGACAACACCGACGGCGTCCTTCCGAACGACAAGGATCGCAAGTACCAGGTGCGTGCCAACCTCGACTTCACGCCGGTCAAGAACCTCGCGGTGAACTGGAGCAGCGCCTACACCAACAACCTGATCAACCAGACGCCCGCCGGGAACAACGCGCAGGGAATCACGCTCAACGCCTTCCGTCGCGACCGCAACTACTACGGCACGACGAACGTCGACTCCCTGAGCAAGGTCTTCATGCAACAGCTGGACAGCTACATCGACCGAATGATCATGGGAAACACGGTGACATGGACCCCGCTCGCCCGTTTCTCGAGCCGTTTCACGCTCGGCTACGACCGCGCGGCGCTGGAGAACCGGAACGTTCGCCCGTTCGGCTTCCCCGCGCAGCCGCTGGGGGTGATCCAGAACCAGCGCTGGTCCAACTCGACGCTGAGCATGGACTGGGTGAACAACTACGAGTTCGAGTTTGGCAAGGACCTGCGCATCACCGCCTCCGGCGGGACGCAGTATGTGAACTCGCTGGTCGGTGACGTGGTGGCGCTCTCGGAGAACTTTGCCACGCCGTCGGCGCCGACCGTTGCCAGCGGTGGCATCAAGAACGCCGACGAGAACCGCCAGCGCGTGATCACCGGTGGCGCCTTCACCCAGGCGCTGGTCGGCTACAAGGATCGCTACTTCATGACGGTGGGCGGGCGCATGGACGGCAACAGCGCCTTCGGTAAGGACTTCGGCTTCCAGTTCTATCCCAAGATCTCGGGGTCGTGGGTCATATCGGAGGAAGGCTTCTGGAAGCCGACGTTGGGGACGCTCAAGCTGCGCGCCGCATACGGCGCCGCTGGCCGCGCCCCGGGCGCCTTCGCTGCCGTGCGGACGTATAGCCAGGTCGGCTGGGGGACGGCGACCGCCGTGCGCCCGAACAACCTGGGGAATGCGGCGTTAGGCCCCGAGCGCACCACCGAGCTCGAACTCGGCTTCGACCACAGCATCTTCGACGGTCGCCTCGGCATCGACTTCACGTACTTCAAGGCGAAGACGACCGACGCCCTGTTCAGCGTGCGCTCGGTCCCGTCCAACGGCTTCCTCAACAACACGCTGCAGAACGTGGGTGAGATGGAGAAGTCGGGGATCGAGGCGGCCATCACCGGGACGCTCGTCGATCGCCCCCGCTTCGGGTTGAGCGCCGGGCTGAACATCACCACCAACAACAGCAAGGTGATCAGCCTTGGTGGCGCGCCGGCGTTCAGCGTGGGCAACTACGGCTGGGTGATCGAAGGGCAGCCGGCACCGGTGCTGCGTGGCAAGTTGATCCGCAACCCCGACGCCCGCGGCGCCGCGCCCGACACCGCGTCGAACCAGATCCTCGGCCCCAGCCAGCCGACGCACATCATCGGCGGCAGCATCAACCTGCGCACCTGGCGCAACATCTCGCTCTCGGTGCGGGGCGAGTACCAGGGCGGTGCCTACATCGACGAGGATGCGTCGTACCAGGCGCTCTCGCGCTCGGTGCTGTGGCCCACGTGCTTCGATGCCTACAAGAACATTGCGGCGAAGCAGCCGATCACGGTGCGCGAGACGCTCACCTGCATCCCGGCCAACGTGCGCCAGGACATGTTCATCTTCCCGGCAGACTTCTTCAAGATTCGCGATATCACCCTCAACATCCCGCTCGGCAAGGCGATTCCGCGCACGGCCAGCAGCTCGCTGGTTTTCACGGCGCAGAATCTCTTCCGCCGCAACTACGGTTTGCCGATGTTCGATCCCGAGATGTCGGGGAACGACGGCTTCAACGCCACGGTGCGCTATATCTCGGAGCACATTCCGGCGCCGGCGGTGTTCCTGACCTCCCTCCGCCTCTCGTTCTGAGGAAACCGCCAATGACCATGACGAATTCCTCGATCTTACGCCGCGCTCGTCGCGTGTCGCTCTC
>DAIESF010000348.1 GCA_027346425.1 Gemmatimonadota bacterium
CGGTCGGGCAGGAAGAGCGAGGCGAGTACCGGCACGAGTGTGAGCGCCAGAACCAACGACGTGATGAGCGCGAGGAGCACCGTAATGGCCATCGGCCGGAACATCTTCCCTTCGATGTCGGTGAGCGTGAGGATCGGCAGATAGACGATGGCGATGATCGTGACACCGAACGCGGTGGAGCGGAGGACCTCACGGCTTCCGTCGAGGACGGCCTGCGTGCGCTCCGCTGGCCGCAGCGCGCGCCCAAATGCGTGCGAGCGTTCCGCGATGAGCCGCATCGCGTTTTCGATCACAATGACCGCGCCGTCGACGATCAAGCCGAAGTCGATCGCGCCAAGGGACATGAGATTGCCGGAGACGCCAAGCTGTCGCATGCCGATGAATGCGCCAAGCATGGACAGAGGAATCGCGGCCGCGACGACGAGTCCCGCGCGCACGTTGCGCAGCATGAGGAACAGGATGACGATCACCAGCAGGCCGCCCTCGACCAGGCTTCGGCTCACCGTGGCGATCGTCTTGCCCACCAGTTCCGTCCGGTCGTAGAAGGGCTCAATGGTAACCCCGAGCTTGGCGAGGTCGGGCTCCATCGCGGCGACCGCGCGCTTGACGTCGGTGACGACGGCGCGCGCGTTGGCGCCCAGCAGCATCATGGTGATGCCGGTCACCACCTCGCCCTTGCCGTCGCGGGTCACCGCACCTTGCCGGACGAGCGGGGCGTAGCGCACGTCGGCCAGCTGCTTCACGTAGATGGGCGCGCCATCGGTGGGATCGGTGGTCACAACCACGTTGGCGATGTCATCGAGCGAGGTCAGGAGACCCTCACCGCGCACCAGATACTGTTCACCACTCCGTTCGATATAGGCGCCTCCCGCGTTCGCGTTGCTCGACTGCACGGCTTCGAAGAGGTCGCCGAGCGCGATGCCATACTGCGTGAGGCGCTCCGGATAGACCTGCACCTCGTAGGTCTTGAGCTCCCCGCCGAAGCTGTTGACCTCGACCACACCAGGCACCCGGCGCAGGCGCGGGGAGACTTCCCACTCGAGGATCGAGCGCAGCTCCATCGCGCTCTTGCCCTCGCCGCGGAGTTCGAACTGGTAGATCTCGCCTAGGCCGGTGGAGATCGGGCCCATCTCGGGGGCACCGTAGCCTGGTGGGATGTTACTCCGCGCGGTCTGCAGGCGTTCATTCACGAGCTGGCGCGCGTGAAAGATGTCCGTGCCTTCGGCGAAGACGACCGTGACGGCCGAGAGGCCGAACTTGGAGACGGACCGGACTTCCCGAATGCCAGGGAGCCCGCTCATCGAGAGCTCGACCGGCGTCGTGATGAAGCGCTCGACCTCTTCGGGCCCGAGGGCAGGTGCGGTGGTCAGGACCTGCACCTGCACGTTGGTGACGTCGGGTACGGCATCGATCGGAAGGTCGCGGAGTGCCACCGCGCCACCGAGGATCAGGAGAAGACTCAAGACGATGACGAGCAGGCGATTGTGGAGCGCCCACGCGAGGATGCGTTCGATCATGTGTGGGCTCCTAGTGCTCGTCGCCTTCGCCCAGGTCGCCCTTGCGACGCTCGGACTTGAGCGTGAAGACGCCTCCGATGGCGATGCGCTCGCCTCGCGCCACGCCTTGCACAACCTGGATCCAGTCGCGTGTGGCGAGCCCGGTCTCGATGCGCCTCACCTCGAAGCGACCGGAGTCCTTCGCAACGAAGACGATGAAGTCGGCACCGTCGCGCTGGACGGCAGCTGCCGGCACGACGAGGCCCCGCCGGCCCACGTCGCTGGTGGTCAGCACCTCCACCTCGGCGAACATCCCGGGTTTGAGCAGGCGGTCGGAGTTTGGCAGCACGATGCGGACCTTCGCGGTCCGACTCTGTGCCTCGAGAGTAGCCCCGACGTTGGCCACTCGGCCCCGGAAGCGGCGATCGGGATACGCGGAGACTCGAACGTCGGCAGCTTGGCCTTCGCGAACCAGTCGAAGGTCCTTCTCGAAGACGTCCATGACGATCCACACCTCCCGCAGGTCCATGATCGTGAAGAGCATGTCCGCCGGCTCGACGCTTTGCCCGAGCGACGCGGTTCGGTTGACCACGACCCCGGACAGCGGTGCAGTGAGACTCACCGTGGAGCTGAAATGCCCATCGCTCTGCAGGGCGGCGAGTTCGGAATCCGACACGCCCAACGAATGGAGCCGGTTCTCCGCTGCGGCCTTCTCGCTCTCCGCACGGACGGCATCGGCTTCCGCTTGCCGCCATTCGCGTTCGGCGCTGATCCGCCGCTCGAACAGCGCGCGCTCACGGTCGGCATTGGCTCGCGCGAGCTTGGCCGCGGCGAGCGTGCTCAAGTAGTCCGCCGTTGCCCGCGCGAGGTCGGGCGAATCGATGATGGCTACCGACGAACCCGCGGTCACTCGATCGCCGACGCCGGCCATCAGGTTCACGACGCGGCCCGCGACCCGCGATCCGACTCGTGCCACTCGATCGGGCGGGGCCTCGATCTGCGCCGATCCGTCAACCGGCAAGGTCAGCTCGCGCTCGGTCACCGCCCCGATTGCGATCGCGGCCGAACGCATTTGCGTCTCGCTCAACCGCACCTCGTCGGCGCCCGGCGTGGGAATCTTCGCCTGCGGTGTCGGTGGCGAACTCTCGCCGCAGGCGACGAGGGTGAGGAGTGCGAGAAGGGCGGCGGCCCGAGGCTCGCCGTAACGCGGTGCACGTGTCATGGCAATCCTCCCGCGAGAGAACCGGTCGCGGCGGCAAGGGCGAATGCTCGCTCGGTTACGTCGGCGAGCGCATCGAGGTAGTCGAGTCGCGCCGCGACGAGATCGCGACGCAGTGTGGTATAGGCGAAGAAGCTGATCTTTCCGCTACGAAACGATTCGTCTGCCAGGTCGAGATTTTCGCGCAGGCGCGAGACCACCTGCTGGTCGAAGGCGTTCGCGCTTTCCACGGCGCCCTGCAGTGCGCGCGTGGCGACGCGAATCTCCCGCTCCGCCCCCTGCTCGGCGGCGACGAGCGCGACGTTGGCGCGTTCGAGGGCGGCGGTCGCGCTGGCGCGTTCGCCGGCACCTCGGTTCCAAAGCGGCAATGGAAGGGCAATCGTGAATAGACGGACGCGGAAGTCTTCGGCACGCCCGGCGCTGATGCCGAGCGCCGGATCGGGCCACCGCAGCGCCTGCGCGAGGCGCAGTGCCTGCTCGGCCGCGTCTCGTTCGTAGCGCAGGGCCACGAGGTCGGGCCGAGAGGTCATCGCGGCGCGCACGAGCGAGTCTTCCGACAGGGCGGGCGGCTCGACGGTCATCAGCGGGCCGACAGGGACGACGGAATCGGACGGCGGAAGACCGATCGCCGCCTGAAAATCAGCGAGGGCTTGGACGCGGGATTGTTGCGCGACCGCGCGCGCCCGACGATCGCGCGCGGCGGCGGCCGCGGCGACGTTGAGTTCTAGCTGCGTACCGGCGCCGAGCAGCAGGCGCTCCTCAGCTGCCCGCTGCAGTGCACGTCCTACTGAGTCGGCATCGAGGGCGGTCGCCACGCGCTCGGACGCGATGAGGGCAAGGGCGAAGGCACGACGGACTTGGAGGGCGACCAGGTCTCGTTGTCGCCTGACGAGAGCCTCGGAAGCATCGAGGCGTAGCCGGGCGCCGTGGGTTCGGAGGCGCCGCTTGCCGCCGAGTTCCATGGTCTGGCTCAGCCCGAGCTGGCCGGTGACGAGCGACGTCTCGGACGATTTCGCGGGGCCGAGCGTGCCACTCACCGCCGGATTCGGGAGCGCACGCGCCGACACGAGTTCGCCGCGTGCGACGCCGGCGTCGGCTTCGGCGAGCCGAGTGAGCGGGTGGGATTGCGCCGCGAGGCGCAGGGCTTCGGACAGGGACATGGGTCGCGCCTGCGCTGTCGCCCCATCGGGAATGCCGAGGATTGACAACGCGAGCGCGCACACCAGACGTGTGCGACTCTGCACTGAGGATCTCCGTGAAGAAAGGGAGACGCGCGCCTACGCTGCGCGTCGGGACCTAGCGGAGATCAGGCAATTGGGGGGCGCAGGATGGAGTCGCGATACGCGCTGCGAGGCGCGACCTCGTTTCGCGGGCGGGCAAGCGACGGCGAGGACAACGCGGCACGGGTGACCTCACGCGTGGGCGAGGTGCCGGCGTGTACGTGCAGGCAGTGACAGAGGTGCGCGACGCTGGTTGAGTGACCGCTGAAGGGATCGCCTTGGTGCTGGTCCAGCGGCACGTCAACGTGGACGGCAACACCGGCGTCGCGATCGTGCAGCTCGGGCGCCAGCTGCTCGGCCACGGCAAGTGCCGTGGCACCAGCCAGCAGGACGCCCAAGACGCCGCGAATCACTCGACGGAATGCCGATCGCATGTCCCAAGTATCGCCGGGAGGGGCCGCGATGTAAAGCGGGGTGTGTGCACAGTGGCACCTTCGACGGAGTTGACTCCGAAGCCGCCCTTGGCCACCTGGCAGGCTGCCACCCCTCCAGCGCCTGGTGTTCAGCGAGGCGATTCAGCGCGCGTATTGGGCGCTACGCTTGCGCGCCTTTGGTTCGTTGATCTAGTATTCCATAACTTGCTGGAATACTGGGGGTCGCGTGGACCATCGCAGAGTGAAGGACCGCCTGTACGCTGTCTGGGCCGACACGGCGAAGGCGCTCGCCAGCCCCAAGCGCGTCGAACTGCTCGACCTGCTGGCCCAAGGCGAACGAACGGTGGAGGCGCTCGCGCGAGAGGCCGGGCTCACCGTCAACAACACCAGCTCACACCTGTCGGTGCTGAAGGGGGTACGACTCGTCGAGTCGCGAAAGGAGGCTCAGTTCGCCTTCTACCGCGTCGCCGACGACGCGGTGTCCGCTTTTCTGCTCCACCTGCAGGCGCTCACTCGCCGCCGGATGCACGAGGTCGACCACCTGGTGCGCACCTACTTCGAGGAACGAGACGCACTCGAGCCCGTGGATCGAGCCGAACTGCGTCGCCGCCTCAGGCGCGGCGACGTGACCGTCATCGACGTCCGTCCCGCCGTCGAGTACGACGCGGTGCACATCGCCGGTGCCCTGTCGATGCCGCTCGAAAGGCTGCACGCGCGAATGGGCGACTTGCCGAAGGACCGCCCGATCGTGGCCTACTGTCGCGGGCCGTACTGCGTCATGGCCGTCGAGGCGGTCGAGCGCCTCCGCAAGCGCGGCTACGACGCGCGCCGGTTCGCCGAGGGACTCCCTGACTGGCGCCTCGCCGGATACCCGGTTGCCGAGGGGCCGGAAGCGACAAACGCAGTGCCACCCCGCCGTTCCCGCACCGCGAGCCATCGGAGGGCCTCGTGATCGTCCGACACGTCCTCCACACCGACCTCGCCGTCGCCGTCTCCTTCCGCTTTGGCTGTGGTGGCAAGGGCGCGGTGCCGTGCGTTCGCTGACGGCCGAGGCTCTGGCCGACGCGGCACTCGTCCAACAACGGCCTGCCGCTCCACCGGGTCCGCGCTTCGGGCTCCAGATGCCCGAGACACTTCCGGTGCGTGGAAACAAGAGCTGACCCGGAGCGCACAATGCGTCACGCGCGCGACATGCTGGAGCGATACGATGTCCTGGCCGTCGGCGCCCACCCTGACGACGTCGAGGTCTTCATGGGGGGCACGCTCGCCAAACTGTCGGCAACCGGTCACGCGGTCCTGCTCGTGGATCTGTGCGCCGGAGAGCCGACGCGACATGCCCCCCCCGGGGTGCGCGCGGAGCAGGCCAGGCGCGCCGCCGATATCCTGGGCGCGGAGCGGATCACACTCCCCTTTCAAGACCGCATGATCTGCGACTCGCCCGCGTGTCGCATCGCCGTTGCCGAGCAGATACGCCGCTTCCGCCCGCGACTCGTCTTCACCTCGGACGGCTGCGGCGTGCATCCCGATCACAAGGCGGTGACCGATATCGTCACGAACGCCGTTTTCTACGCCCGCCTCCCCAAGTGGGACGAGGTACCCGGCGGTGAGCGCTTGGCTGCGACCCAGCCGCACGAGGTCGAGCGCCTCTACTTCGGCCATTGTCGGATGGAGAGCGCGTGGGCGCGCTTCGATTTCGCCGTGGACGTGAGCGACGTGTATGACCGAAAGCTCGCGGCCCTCGCCGCGTACGAGTCGGTATTCAGCGGGGACCAGGCCGAGCTGCTGGATCGGTACAGTGCCGAGGATCGCTATGTCGGAAGCCTCGTGAGCGTGCGCTACGCGGAAGCATTCAAGGCTCGCAGTCCGCTGCTCGTCGAGGACCTCACGGTTTTTCGGCGCGTGCGATTCGGATGAGCGGACACCCTGGGGGACCATCGGAGATGTCGACCGCCGATTGCCCGCGCGCAGCCATGTGGACGCAGCAGGGCGCCTGATCGAACAACCAGCCAGTAACCACCAACGGTTCCATGCAAACTCTCTTTATTCTGAACGACCCGCCGTACGGCACGGAGCGCAGCTACAACGCCCTTCGGCTCGCCGGCGCACTTGCGAAACGCGAGGATACGGACGTGCGCGTTTTTCTCATGGGCGACGCCGCCTCCTGCGCCAAGCGCGGGCAGGTCGTGCCGCAGGGCTACTACAACCTCAACCGCATGCTGCAGGTCGTCACGCTGCGGCAGGTTCCGGTCGGTGTGTGCGGAACCTGCATGGACGCGCGCGGGATCACGGACGCGGAACTGGTCGACGGTGCCCGCCGGAGCACACTTGATGAGTTGGCGCAGTGGACGACCTGGGCGGGGAAAGTGGTGGTCTTCTGAGGCAACCGCAGGTCACAACCCCAACTCGCAACGGACCATGACCACACCAGTGACTGAAGGCAAGACCGTCCTCATCCTGGGCGGTGGCGTTGGCGGCGTCGTCGCGGCCAACCGCCTGAGACAGCGGCTCCCGTGCGACCACCGCGTGCTGCTGGTTGACCGTGAGCGGGACCACGTGTTTCAGCCATCCCTTCTCTGGCTGGCTGTCGGCGACCGCGCGCCCGAGCGCATCCAGCGCCCGCTCGAGCGACTGCGGCGGAAGGGGATCGAGGTGATTACTGGTGAGATCGCGGCACTCGATCCCGCGGCCCGGACGATCCGAGTGGATGGCCGGGAAGTCGTGGGGGATGCCATCATCGTTGCGCTCGGCGCGGATCTGGCCCCCGACGCCATTCCGGGGCTCGCTGCCGCCGGGCACAACCTCTATACGCTGCAGGGGGCCATCGCGCTCCGCGACGCGCTGGCCGACTTGCATGGCGGCCGTGTCGTCGTGCTGACCGGGGCACCGGCCTACAAGTGCCCTGCCGCGCCGTACGAGGCCGCCATGCTCGTCGAGGCGGCGATGCGCCGTCGTGGGAAGCGGAACGATTTCCAGCTCGATCTCTATGCGGCGGAACCAGGACCGATGGGGGTTGCGGGGCCTCTGGTGTCCGCCGCGGTGCGTGACGTTGTGGAGTCCAAGGGGATCCGCTATCACCCGTCGCACCAGGTGACGGCAGTCGATCCCGCGGCGCGGCGGCTCACCTTCTCCAACGGAGCGACGGCGGCGTTCGACCTCCTTGCCTACGTGCCGCCACATCGCGCGCCCGCCGTGGTGCGTGCTGCGAACCTGATTGACGAGAGCGGATGGATCCCCGTGAACCGGGAAACGTTCGAGACTCCATTTCCAGGTGTGTACGCCATAGGCGACGTGACGACGGTGCCGCTGACGATGGGGAAGCCGCTGCCGAAGGCGGGCGTCTTCGCCCATGGCGAGGCAGAGGTCGTCGCCGCGAACATCGTATGGCAGTGGACCGGACGAGGTGCGCGGAGAACTTTCCGTGGGGAGGGCCAGTGCTTCCTCGAGACGGGTGACGGCCGCGCCGGTTTGGGCGCCGGCAACTTCTACGGCGAGCCGGCGCCGGTCGTAACGCTGCATCGCCCGAGCTGGTGGTGGCACTGGGGCAAGGTGCTGTTCGAACGCCGCTGGCTGAGACAGTGGTTCTGAACCATCGCCGCCGGGAGCACCACCGTCAGCAGCAATGCCACGGCGGCGGCGACAGCGACGATCGTGGAACGGAGGAGGGCGCGCGCCGACGGCAGCTCCGGCGACGGCGCGGATGGAGGGACGGGTGCAGTCACGTACTCAGCCTCCGAGGGAAGGGGTGACGAACGACCGGGCAATGAAGAAGCCCACGAGTTGATAGCCCATCAGCACCAGGCCGGCCGACATGATGGCGACGTTGGCTGCCCACGCGCGGCGACCGAAGCTGGGGAGGCGGCGCCAGTATGACATGACGATGAGAATGGTGCTCAGGGCGAGGAGCTGCCCCAGCTCCACGCCGACGTTGAAGGCGACCAGGTTGGGCACGAGCCCCTCGGGCGACACCTGGAAGTCCATGAGCTTGGTCGCCAAGCCAAGTCCGTGGAACAGCCCGAAGACGAGCGTGGCCACCCGGGGATCCGGGCGGCGCCCGAACCACCGCTCGAAGGCGCGCAGGTTGTCGAGTGCCTTGTAGACGACCGACAGCCCGATGATCGCGTCGATCAGGTAGGCGGTGACGCTCACGCCGGCAAGGACACCGGCCAGCAACGTGACCGAGTGCCCCACGGCGAGGAGCGTGACGTAGAGCGCGACGTCCTTGAGGCGGTACAGGAAGAAGTTCACCCCAAGCAGGAAGAGCAGATGATCG
>DAIESF010000359.1 GCA_027346425.1 Gemmatimonadota bacterium
CATCATCCAGAGTAGGCCGATCGCGATGGGAACGGACACACCCGCCAGCTGCACGCGGTCGAGCGCCGCGCCGAGGTCGGGATAGACACGCCCGAGCAGGAGACCGAGCGCCATCGCCGCGAAGATCCAGAGCGGGAGGAAGCGATCGAGGGTCGACAGGCGTCGGACGATCGAAGCCGCGGGTGGTGTCGCAGGGGGTGTCTTACGAGGTGTGGCACGGGCGTCGTTCGTCACGCTACGCATCGGCGGATGGCGGGTTGTCATATTCGTGCACGCGAATATAACTTGCCACCGCGCTTGCGATCGGTCAATCGCGCGATGCGCCCCCCCTCCCCCGCTAGTCCCCGACGCAAGGAGAGGACGAAGGGCACTCCTCTCGTCCTCTCGTCCTCTCGTCCTCTCGTCTTCTCGTCTTCTGCCCTACTCCACCGTGACCGACTTGGCCAGGTTGCGCGGCTGGTCCACGTTGGCGCCGCGCTTGACGGCGACATAGTACGCCAGCAGCTGCAACGGCACCGAGGCCAGCACCGGCATCAGGAGATCGATCGTCTCGGGGATGCGGAACTCGTAGTCGAGCATGCCGTCGAGCGCCGACTCGTCGCGCGACGTCACGGCGATCACCCGTCCCTTGCGCGCCTTCACCTCGTGCACATTGGACGTGATCTTCTCGAAGACCGAATCATGCGGCGCGATGAAGACCACCGGCATCATCTCGTCGATGAGGGCGATGGGACCGTGCTTCATCTCCGCGGCCGGGTATCCCTCGGCGTGGATGTAGCTGATCTCCTTCAGCTTGAGCGCCCCTTCGAGGGCGACCGGGAAGTTGTAACCACGCCCGAGGTAGAGGAAATTGCTCGCCCGCTTGTACTCCTCGGCGATGTCCTCAATCTCCTGCGCGCGCTCCAGCACCTGGCGAATCTGCCCGGGGAGGGCGCGCATTCCGGCGATGATCTCGCTCCCGCGCTGCTGCGAGAGGGCCCCGCGCAGGCGCCCCAACTTGAGCGTGAAGAGGAGCAGCGCGACCACCTGCGACGTGAACGCCTTGGTCGACGCCACCCCGATCTCTGGGCCGGCGTGCAGGTAGATCCCGCCGTCCGCCTCGCGAGCGATCGTCGAACCCACCACGTTCACCAGTCCGAGCGTGCGCGCCCCGCGCCGCTTCGCCTCGCGCATGGCCGCCAGCGTGTCGGCGGTCTCCCCCGACTGCGAGATGACGATGCACAGCGTCTTGCTGTCGACGACGGGATTGCGATAGCGGAACTCCGACGCGTACTCCACCTCGACGGGAATGCGCGCCAGTTCCTCGAGCATGTGCTCGCCGATGAGCGCCGAGTGCCACGAGGTGCCGCAGGCGGTGATGACGATGTTGGTGAAGGAGAGAAGTTCCTCGTCGCTCAGGTTGAGCCCCCCGAGCTTGGACGTCCCCTCGTCGTCGAGCAGGCGCCCGCGCATCGTGTTCTCGACCGTTTGCGGCTGCTCGAAGATCTCCTTGAGCATGAAGTGCGCGTAGCCGCCGCGTTCGATCTGCGCCAGGTCCCAGTCGATGTGCGCCACCTTCTTCTGGATCTCGACGGCGTTCATGTCGATGACGCGATAGCCCGCCTCATCGAGCACGGCCATCTCGCCGTCCTCGAGGTAGATCACCTGGCGCGTGTGCGAGAGGATGGCCGAGACGTCGGAGGCGATGAAGTTCTCCTTGTCGCCAAGTCCGAGGAGGAGCGGGCTCCCCTTGCGGGCGGCCACGATCTTGTGCGAGTCCACGGACGAAATGACGGCGATCCCGTACGTCCCTTCCACCTGCCAGAGCGCCTCGAGCACCGCGTCCTCGAGGTTGCCGTCGAAGCACTCCTCGATGAGGTGGGCGAGGACCTCGGTGTCGGTGTCGGACGTGAAGACGTAGCCGCGCCCCTCGAGCATCTGCTTGAGGACGGTGGCGTTCTCGATGATCCCGTTATGCACGACGGCGATGGTGCCGTCCTGGCTCATGTGCGGGTGGGCGTTGACCTGGTTCGGGGGCCCGTGGGTCGCCCAACGCGTGTGCGCGATCCCCGTGGTCCCCTCGACCGGTGTGAGGGCGAGGAGCGACTCGAGCTTGGCGATCTTCCCCGCCTCCTTCACGGTCTTCACGCCGGCGCCATTCATGATGGCGACCCCCGCGGAGTCGTAGCCACGGTACTCGAGACGCTTGAGCCCATCGAGGAGGAGCGGGGTGGCGACCTTAGGTCCGACGTATCCGACGATTCCGCACATGAGGTGTCTTGGCGTGAATTAGGCCGACAGCGCGTCAAGCGGCGCGCGGCAGCGACGAACGAGTTCCCGTGCTTCTTCCTCCGTCGGCGCCTCGGCGATCACCCGCACGATCGGCTCGGTCCCCGACGGTCTCACATGCACCCAGCGATCGGGCCACGTCAGCCGAAGTCCATCCTGCGTATCGACCACGGCGTCGGCGAAGGCCTCCCGCAACGTTCGGTACACGGTGTCGAGCGGCGCGTTGGGCCGATCGAGCTTGTCCTTGACGATCTGGTACCGCGGATACTGCGCGATGACTGCAGACAGCGTGCCGTTGGATTCGTGCAACAGCTGGAGGATCAGGGCGGCGGCGAGCGGGGCGTCGCGCCCCAGGTGGAGGTCGGGGAGGATGACCCCTCCGTTCCCTTCTCCCCCGACCACCGCACCGACGCTCCGCATCTTGACTGCGACGTTCACCTCACCGACCGGGGCAAGGATCAACTCGCATCCCGCTTCAGCGGCGATGTCGGCCACAATGCGCGAAGTGGAGAGGTTGGTCACCACCGGGCCACGCTTTTGTCGCAGGATGACGCGTGCGGCGAGGGCCAGTGTGTAGTCTTCGCCGATCGCCACTCCCTCGTTGGAAACGAGCGCGAGGCGGTCGACGTCCGGATCGGTGGCAAAGCCCACCACAGCCCCGCTCGTCCGCACCAGCGTCTCCAACTCGCCCAGATTCTCGGCGACCGGTTCGGGGGGACGGTGAAAGCGCCCGTGCGGCTCGAGGTTGATGGCGCTCACACGGCAGCCGAGTCGTTCGAGGAGCGCCGGAAAGATCGTCACCCCCGCCCCGTGGCAGGTATCCAGCGCCACGTGATACCCCCGGCGGCGGATCCCCTCCACGTCGATGAACGGGAGGGCGAGGATCGCATCGATGTGCTGGCGGATGGCCTCGGTGTCGGCGTGCACGACGCCGAGCTTCTCCCAGGTGGCGCGCGGAATCGCCTGCTCGAGGAAGCGCCGCATCTCTGCCCCCTCGGCTGCATCGAGGAAGAGCCCGGACGAGCCGATGAACTTGAGGGCATTCCACTCGACGGGATTGTGGCTGGCAGTAATGGCGAGCCCCCCGGCCGCATGGTGGTGCTCCACCGCGAGCTGGACAGTCGGGGTGGGAGCCATCCCGATGTCGAGGACGTCGGCCCCCACCGACTGGAGCGCCGAAACGACGGCGCGATGGAACATGGGCCCAGAGACCCGGCTGTCGCGCCCGACCACGATGGTGCGGGACGACGAACGCCCGATGGAGAAGGCCCCGAAGGCAGCGGCAAACTGGCAGGCGACCTCGGGGGTGAGCGCCTCACCAACGCGCCCTCGTACCCCCGACACGCTGACCATCAACCCCTCAAAACTCATCAATTGCTCCGTACAGTGTCGGAGGAAGGTAGCGGCGAAGCTGTTGCATTCAAGCCACTTACGTGGTGATGCAGGTCACAGGAAGCCGACATCGACCTAACGAGCGTCCCCATCCGATTCGCGATGCCGATTAGCTTGGCACCGGTCGGACGGCGTCCGTCAGCATCGCGTCGCCAGGCTGGGATCGTCACCGCCGATAGCCTGCGTGCCCCCCCCGTGTCGACCGATCCCGCTACAAGACGCACCAGCGCCCCAAAGATTTCGCGACTTGGCAGACATTGAATGAGTGACCCGCTCTCTTACCTCCCTTTGGCTATCGCCGGGGCGAATGGCGTGCTGGATGGCATTGACATCCGGCGGCTGATCGCCGCTGGCGTTGCATTGCTGCAACGCACCGCCCCACTCGTGCGCGCGCTCCACGGTCGGCGTTCCGCTCTCCTGATCCCCGGCGGCCCCTCCTTTTTCGTCGCCCTGGCCGCCAGTGAGGGGCGCGGAGCGCTCCTCCTCGACCCGCGTGCGGAGTCGAGCGAGTTGGCGGAGTGGCTGGGATCGGGGGGAGTTGGAGCCGCCTTCACGGTACGCGCGCTCGAACATCGCCTCCCGGCGGCGCTCCCCCGCGTGCTGCTCGACGACGCCCCCGCGCGTGCGACGTGGCGCTGCGGCGAGGAGTCCCGTACGATCGAACTCGCGATGCACGACGGGCTGCGTCTCGAGGGCGAGGATGACGTGGCCGGCGCCGACGAGGAGGTGCTCGTGGCGTCGCGGGGAGACGCGGCCGCCGACGCGTTAGGCACCCCGATCACCCACCGCCGACTCCTCGCCTGCGCCCGGGCCACCGCGCGCGCCGCGAAGCTGGCGGCGCGCGATCACACGCTGGCGCTGGCCCCGTACGCCAACCTGTTCGGCCTGTTGTCCGGCGCGATCGCCCCGCTCCTCGCCGGCGGACGAGTGACGACGGGGAGCGCTTTCACCCCTGCGCAGGCGCTGCGCGCGCTCGAGCAGGATGGCGTCTCGATGCTGGTGGGCGCGCCCGTCCAGTTCGCGGCGCTGCTCGACGAGCTGGCGCGCCGGGGACACCCGCTGGATGCGCCGGTCCTCAAGCGCTGCGTCGCCGGGGGGGGCCCGCTCGACGCGTCGTTGCGTGCGCGCTGGTACGATCGAGTCGGGGTAGTGCTGGCGCAGGGAGACGCGATTGCCGGCGACGCGGGATTCGCCGTGGGTGATCCCGGGCCCGGGGCGTGACGCCCTAGCGAGCTCCCATCGGGGCGTGACCGGCGACCACGGTTCCTTGGCCGATCTCCGAGCGGTCAATCGCCCCCGAGTCGAGTGCCGTGAGGAAGGCATCGACCACGTCGGGGTCGAACTGTGCCCCTGCGCATCGCCGCAGCTCGGTGATGGTGGCCTGCAGGGGGACGCCGGGGCGATAGGGGCGCTCGCTCGTCATCGCGTCGAAGGTGTCGGCGACCGCGGCGATCCGGGCCTCGAGCGGGATGTCGAGCCCCGCGAGTCCGTCCGGGATGCCGCGCCCGTCGAAGCGCTCGTGGTGCGAGCGGACGATATTGAGCGACATCGGCATTTCCGTGAGGAGCGGCGACAGAATGCGCGACCCGACGACGGGGTGCGTCATGATGTGCTGGTACTCGTCCTCGGTGAGTGGTCCCCCCTTGTTCAGCACACTCTCTCGGACGCCGATTTTGCCGATGTCGTGCACTTTCCCCCCCAGCTCGATCTGCCTGACGATGTCGGCACCGAGCCCGAGGGAGCGGGCGATGACGGTGGAGTACCTGGCCACGCGCAGCGAGTGCCCGTGCGTGTACGGGTCCTTCACTTCGAGCGCCTCGGCGAGCGACTGGATCGATGCGAGGAAGAGCTCTTCGAGGCGGCGCGCCTGGACGGCGACCTTCTCTTCCAGGAGCTCCTGATAGTCGCGATTCTCGAGGATCAGGCGCCGCTTCTCGAGCGCCTGACGCACGCGGGCCCGCACCTCCTCGAGGTGGAACGGCTTGGTGAGGTAGTCCATCGCCCCCTCGGCCAGGCAGTTCACAGCGGTGCTGACGTCGGCCACCGCGGTGATCAGCATGACCGCGGTGTCGGGGTAGCGCACGCGGATCTCGCGCAGGAGCCCGATCCCGTCCAGCTCGGGCATGTGGAGATCGGTCAGGACGAGGACCGCTGGGCGGCGGGAGAGGGCGGCGAGCGCCTCGACGCCGGAGCCGGCCTCTTCGCAGCTGAAGCCATCGCCCTGCATGAGGCGCACGAGGACGCGGCGCAGGTGGGGTTCATCGTCCACCACCAGGCAGCGCAGCGGCTCGGCGCCATCGAGCGGGGGGAGCGGCGCGCTCGTGGCGGGATGCGTCATGGCACCCCTCCCGCGAGGTTCATCCGGCACCCGGACATCCCGCCCGCGAGGGCCGCGTGTATCTTCCCGCCCTTCACACTCGCACCCAAACGTATGTCGCGCATTTTCGACGAAGACCTGAAGTTCTCGTGTGGCACTCGCGCCGTACACGCCGGACAGCGCCCCGACCCCACCACGGGGGCCATCATGACGCCCATCTTCCAGACGTCGACGTACGCGCAGGAGGCGCTCGGCCGGAACAAGGGCTACGAGTACGCGCGGGGCAAGAATCCCACGCGTGAGGCGCTCGAGCGTAACATCGCGTCACTGGAAGGTGGCACACACGGCTTCGCCTTCGCCAGCGGGATGGGGACGATCGACTCGATCATGAAGCTCTTCAAATCGGGCGACCGTATCCTGTGCGCTGATAACATGTATGGCGGGACGCCACGCCTGTTCGACCGGATCCTGGCCAATCTCGGGCTGGGCTTCACGTATGTAGACACGCGCGACCCGCAGCGGGTGGCCGACGCCATGACACCCGACGTGAAGGCGGTGATCGTCGAGACGCCGACCAACCCGCTCATGTGGATCACCGACCTCGCCGCCGTGGGGGCAATCGCCAAGCGGCACGGGGCGCTGTTCATCGTCGACAACACCTTCGCGACCCCCGTCTTCCAGCGCCCGCTGGAGCACGGGGCCGACATCGTCTTTCACTCCACCACCAAATACCTAAACGGTCACAGCGACATGGTGGGCGGGTGCGCGGTCGTGAACGACGACGACCTCGCGGCGCGCCTGCAGTTCATCCTGAACGCTGCGGGGGCGGTCCCCGGTCCGTTCGACGCCTGGTTGGTGCTGCGGGGGACGAAGACGCTGCACCTGCGCATGGCCGCGCACGACGCCAACGGGCGGCGCATCGCCGGGTGGCTGGCCCAGCGGCTGGGCGACGAGCGGGTGTACTACCCCGGGCTCGCCTCGCACCCGCACCACGCGCTGGCCGCCCGCCAGATGTCGGGCTTCGGGGGGATGATCTCCATCGAGCTGGGATCGCGCGCCGCGGCAGAGACGGTGATCAACCGGTTGCACCTGTTCACCCTCGCCGAGTCGTTAGGCGGGGTGGAGAGCCTCGTCTGCCACCCGGCCACGATGACCCACGCCTCGGTCCCCCCCGAGCGCCGCGCCCGCCTGGGGATCAGCGACGGGTTGGTGCGCCTGAGCGTGGGGGTCGAGGACGCCGAGGACTTGCTCAACGACATCGAGCACGCCTTTCAGGGCGTGGCCTGACGCGCTCGCCCGACACTTTCCCGCTCCGCACGCGTAGAACCTAGCACACCGCAGGCGGGCGCTTCGCCCTCGAACGCCCGCCTCCCGTCTCCCGCCTCCCGTCTCAGGGCCCCCATGTCCGACCGCATCGTCCTGACCGACATCTCGTCCGCCGCGTGGGAACACCCGGCCGACCGCGCCGCCCTCAACGCACTGCGCGCCATTCCGGGGTTCGACCAGGTCGTGCGAAAGGTCGCCTCGTTCTTCGGCGAACGCGGCGTGCGCCAGCTCTTCCTGGCCAACGCCGTTCGGGTGGGACCCAACCAGCGCCCCAAGCTGTGGGCCCAGTATCAGGAAGTCCTCCAGACGCTGGACTGGAAGGAAGTCCCCGAGCTCTACGTGACGCAGACGCCGCTGGTCAACGCGGCGGCGGTAGGATTCGAGAAGCCGTTCCTCGTGGTGAACTCCGGGCTCATGGAGCTCCTGACCGAGGAGGAGCGCCGCGACATTCTCGGGCACGAACTCGGGCACATCATGAGCGGGCACACGACGTACACGACGATCGCGATCATCATCCTCACGATCGGGATCAACAACCTCCCGTTCCTCGCCGGCATCGCCCTCCTCCCCTTCCAGCTCGCCCTCATGGAGTGGTACCGCAAGGCGGAGTTCTCGGCCGACCGCGCCGGGCTCCTGGCGACGCAGGACATCCGGGTCACCGCCAGCACGTTCATGAAGATGGCCGGCGGAAAGGAGCTCGACGACACGCTGTCGGTCGATGCCTTCCTCGA
>DAIESF010000360.1 GCA_027346425.1 Gemmatimonadota bacterium
GGGAGCATGTGGTGTTCGCACAGCGCGTACAGCTCGATGTCGCGCACCATCACCATGTTCTCGTGGGCCTCGGCGAACACCCCTTCCCCCACCACGTCCTCCACCCGCTGCGTGTAGCCGCGCGTCAGGAAGGCCATCGCCTTGGCCACGCGTTGCGGGGTGCGTTGCAGACCCTCGCGGCCGGGTTCCTCGCCCAGCAATTCCAGCTGGCGACGCACGAGGTTCTCGTACTCGAGCCCCCGCGGATCGGTGAGAGGCGACTCGTCGTCGCCGCCCAGCTGGTCGGCCCGCACCACCAGCGGCGTGGTCGTGCGCGTGCGCGCGAGCGCCGACTCAGCGCCCGTCGTAGTCGACATGGTTGTTCTCCGTCTCCCAGAGCCGCAGATTCGTTAGGCGCCCCGGGCGCACGTGCGGCTGCAGCACGCGCCAGATGGCGACGACGAGGTTCTCGGAGGTGGGATTCACCCCCCGCAGGAAGTCCACGTCGAGGTTCAGGTTCCGGTGGTCCAGCTGCTCGATCACCTCGCGCTCCACCACGTCGCGCAACGTCCCCAGGTCCACCACGTATCCCGACACCGGGTCCACTTCCCCCTCCACCGAGACCTCGAGGGTGTAGTTATGGCCGTGCCAGTTGGGATTGTTGCACTTGCCGAACAGCGCCGTGTTCTCGGCGTCGCTCAGCGCCGGGTTGTGCACCCGGTGCGCGGCGTTGAAGCGCAGGCGCCGCGTCACGGTCACGATGGGCATGCGGTCGTTCACAATGAAGGCGGGAGGCGCTTGAGGGGGCCCTCGAGGTCCCCTAAGTTCTCCCGGCGAGGCGAGGGGCGCCGAATTCGTGCCGACAGCGCGGTCGGCGAGGGGCAACCAGCCCCCTCACACCCCATTGTAAGCCGACAATCCCGCCAGTTGTTCCCGCCAGGGGGCGAGGGCGGGGGGAGCGGTGGGAGTGCGGAGGAGTGACGGAATCGGCGAGGCATCGGCGGCGACCGGCACCGAAACGAGGCGAGGCCCCATCTGTCGATGGGGCCTCGCGAGGTCGGAACGAAGAGGTTTTTTTGAAGCCCAAGCGATAGGTATAAGATTCGCACCGCGCTTGCCGCCTTCCCCGCACTGGGGCATGACGTCGACCCGTTTGTTGAACCCCCTCGATGAGCTTATCGGCTCAAAAAGTCGGTCTCTTCGTCCCGTGTTCGTGCTTTCCTGCCCGGAATGTACCGGGCGTACTCTGACCGGTCAATTCGTCCATGGATCTGGGCATCATCGCCGCAGTCGCCATGCTCGCCGTATGGGCCTTCGCGACATTCACTACCGAGGCTTCGGGTTGGGTGCACGCGCTCCTGACCGCCGGCGTCTTCCTTCTCATATGGCGCATCGTCGTTCGCAGCACGCCGGATGTTCCCGCCGACGACTCGCCATCGAAGAAGAAGTAGCGACACCCAACGGCAGGATGGACCGGCGATGTTACGTGGCGTAACGGATTTTCGCCTGAAGTATCGGCGCACCACGACACGTCGGCGCGATGGCGCACGGCCGCAGGGGTCGCGCGACCACCATCCGTCCGCGAGCCGCTAGATCTCCCAGTTGCTGAGCACCAGCCCCGTCGCCGCCCGGCGCTCTTCGTTCCCCGCGATCACCATGCGCAGGTCGGTCCAACGCACGCGCCCGCCGATGGCGATGAGTTCGCGATAGGCCTGCGCGTACTCTCCCTGCACGCGGATGGCCACGCGACGGGTCCCCGCCTGACGCGCGGCGCCGGCGAGGAGGGGGGCCATCGCTGCCACGTCGCCTTCGCGTGCCATCACCATCTTCAGGACGCGCAATTCCTCGCGCGAGCGCCCTTCGACCAGGGGGACGGAGTGGAAGAGGGCGAAGCCGGTCAGCGCCCCCCGTTCGTGTCGCAGCACGACGTCGCCGAGTCCAAGTTCCAGCGTGAGCTGGAGTTCCCGCGTGAAGTCGTAGCCCGGGATTTGGGCGCTCGTGAGCTGCTGGCACTGCGCCAGCGCCGCCCGGCGGTCGCGCGGTGGGAGGGCGCCGAGGAGCGGCACCGCGACGTCGCTGGTCGCTGCCTCGAGGGTGACGGTGATCGTTAGGCGACCGGGGACGAAGCCGAGTCGCGAGTAGAAGCCGATGTTGTCCATCGTGCGCGGCATCGTCTCCAGCCCGATGACCTGCGCCTTGCGCTTCCGCAGCCAGTCGATCCCCGCCTGCACGACCGTCTTCCCGATCCCGCTCCCCTGCCATTCTGGCCGCACGGCCAGCGGCCCCATCCACCCCTCGATCCCCGAGTGATGCGCCACATTGAAGGCGACGATCTCGTCGCGCTCGTCGCGCCACAGCATCGCGCCGCCGTCGGCATCGTCGATCGCGTAGCGCCAGATGGCAGGATTGAGGTACGGGACCCGCACCCCCACCATCCCGTCGCGCCGATAGCGCTCGGTGAAGGCATCGCTGAAGACGCGGTTCAGTGGGTCGATGTCGGTGAGGCGCGCCGGGAACGGGCCGCTGATGTTCCGCAGCGAGCGCCAAGGCGAGGTTGTGGTCACGCGTCCTCCCCAGCTTCTTCCAGTGAGAGGAGCTCGCCCCCGGCCGTCCCAGCGCCCACCAGGTCGGGCTCGGGTTGACGCACGCGCGCGCTCCCGCTCTCCTCGTCGTACTCCACCGTCACCACGCGATCGAGCCCCTCGCGCACCGACTCGATGTGGGTGATCAGGATGACCTGCTCGAACCGGTCCTGCAGGCGCCGGAGCAGCTCCACCACGTTATGCCGTCGCACCTCGTCGAGCGAGCCGAAGACCTCGTCGAGGACGAGGAGCGAGAACGACTGTCCGGCGCGCTCGGCGATCATCTGCGAGATGGCGAGGCGCAGCACGAGGTTGGCCAGATCCTCCTCGCCCCCGGAGATGACCGGCTTCGGCTGGCCATCCTCGAGCACGATGATGCTGTACTGGTCGTCGAGCTCCAACTCCGTATAGCGATGGTCGGTGAGCTCGGCGAGGAAGGCGCTCGCCAGCTCGGAGAGCTCGGGGCGCAACTGATGGTTGAGGTCGGTGCGCAGGTCGGAAAAGGCGCGATCGAGTTCGTCGTGCAGCCGCTTGTCGCCCTGCAGCGCCTCGTGTGCCGCCTGTGCTTTGTCGTAATCCTGCTGCGTCCGCTCGGCCTGCTGCAGCGCCCCAATGGCCGATTGCAGCTCGGCCTTCGCGCTGGCCACGGCGATCTCGGCGGAACGCGCCTCGGCGAGCGTCATCTCCTGGCGCTCGCGCAGCTCCAGGTATTCCTGCTCGGAGAAGGCGATGCGCTCGCGGGCGCGGCGCAGGTCGTCGGCACGGGCGCGCAGTGTCGCGAGGTCGGCCAGCGCGGCTACCCGGTCGGCCACGAGACGCGGTTCGCGTTCGAGGAGGGTGCTCAGGCGCGTGGCGCGGTCATTCAGGGGGGCGAGGCGATCGGCCTCGCCGCGAAGCGTGGCGTGGCGTGCGGCATCGTAGCCGGTCGGGATCGCCGCGAGGTCGCGCGCGAGCTGTTCGTGGCGCTGCTCCTTGGCGGCCAGCTCGCGCCCGAGCTGCGACAGCTCCTGCACCGCGCCTTGCACGCGGGCCAGCTGGCGTTCCAGCGTCCCGACCTCCCCTTGCAGCTCGCGGCGCCGTTCGTCGAGCTGGCGCACGTCGGCCGGCATCTGCTCCAGCTGCTCGAGGCGCGTCGTGTAGTAGCGGCCATCGACCGTGATCGTCTCCAGCTGCTCGTCGAGCCCATCGAGGACGGTCCGGAACGACTCGCCAAGGACGCGCGTGCAAGTGGGGCAGACCCCGTCCTCCCCGAGGTCGAGGACCCGGTCGCGCTGGACCTTCATTTCCTGGTACTGGCGCCGCAGGGCGTCACGCTTGGTCTCGGCCTCCTGCCGGTCGCGCACCCATTCCGTCCGCCGCGCCTCCAGCTGGCCCAGCGCCTCCTCCAGGTCGCGCCGCTTGCGCTCCAGCGACTCGACGACCTCTTCCTCGA
>DAIESF010000226.1 GCA_027346425.1 Gemmatimonadota bacterium
GCTTTTCGCAGTTAGGCCCCGGCGTGGCCTGGGTCGACGTCGACGGCGATGGCCGTGAGGACCTGGTGGGCGGGAGCTGGAAGGGTGGGGGATTGGCCGTCCTGCGCAACACCCCCGCGGGCTTCGTCCGCAGCGATGCGCCACCGGTCACCGGCGACTTGGGAGGAATTGTCCCGGTCGCTCACGCTGGCGCCGTCTCGCTGGTCGCCTCGCAGTCCAACTACGAAGCCGCATCGGCCAGCGAGGCGATGGCCATTCCGTCGCTCCTCGCGTATCCCGTGCGTGGCGGGCGCCCCGCGGCGCCGGTTGCCCTCGCCCCGGGCGATTCCGCGACCCCTGGCGTCGTCGCGTTAGGCGACGTGGACGGCGACGGGATCCCCGACCTCTTCGTCGGGGCCCGCGTCGTGCCGGGCGCATGGCCGCTCCCCGCCCCGTCGCACCTGTACCGCGGGAACGCGAGCGGGGGCTTCGACCGCGACGACGCCAACGATGCGGTGCTGCGCTCGCTGGGTATGGTCACCGCCGCCACCTTCGCCGACCTCGACGGCGATGGCCGGAGCGACCTCGTGGTGGCTAGCGAGTGGGGGCCGGTGCGCGTCCTGCATAACGACAACGGCCGCCTGCGTGATGCCACCGAGACGATGGGGCTCACGGGGATCTCCAGCCGATGGATGGGCGTCACGGCCGGCGACTTCGACGGCGACGGGCGCCTCGACCTCGTGGCGACCAGCTGGGGGCGCAACACGCCGTGGCGCGCCAGCCCCGAGCGTCCCTACGCCCTCTACGTGGGGCGCGTGGGCAACACCTTCGGGCTCCTCTTCGCCCAGGAAGATTCGACCACCGGCAAGGACATGCCGCTCGAGTCCCTCTCCCGCCTCGGCGTCACCTGGCCGATAGTGCGTGAGCGCATCGCGTCGTATGCCGATTATTCCCGCGCCGACGTCGCGACCGTGCTGGGGCCGGAGGCGTCGAGCGCGATTCGCGTCGGGGCCACGACCTTCGACCACACGCTCTTCCTCAACAAGGGTGGCCGCTTCGAGGCGCGAGCGCTCCCCGCGCTCGCCCAGCTGGCGCCGGCCAGCGCCCCCGTCGTCGCCGACTTCGATGGCGACGGCCATGAAGACCTCTTCCTGAGCCAGAACTTCTACCCGACGGAGATCTCGACCCTGCGCTTCGACGCCGGGGCCGGACTCCTGCTTCGTGGCGACGGCGCCGGGAACTTCACCCCGCTCGGCGTCAAGGCATCGGGAATCGAAGTCCTCGGCGACCAACGTGGCGCCGCGACTGCCGACTATGACGGCGACGGTCGCCCCGACCTGGTGGTGACACAGAACGGCGCAACCACGCGGCTCTTCCGAAACGTCACTGCTCGGCCTGGGGTCCGCGTTCGCCTCGATGGGGGACCCGCCAACCCGTTAGGTATCGGGGCGCAGCTGCGCGTCATGCACGGCGACACGGGCGGACCGGTGCGGGAGGTGCGGGCCGGCGGTGGTTACTGGTCCACCGATGGCGCCGTCACGGTCATGGCCGTCCCCGATGGGGCTACGGCGGTCTGGGTACGGTGGCCGGGTGGCAAGGTGCAAACCGTCCCCCTCAAGGCCGGCGTTCTCGACCTGCTGGTCCGGCGCGAACGATGAATCCTCGGCCGTCCCGTCAGTCCCTGCGACGGCGGGGCGGCCCTGAGCGGGTCCAGATCACGACCACGCCACACCCCGCGTTTCGCCCGGCGAACTCCCCGGGAACTTCCGACGGACCGGTGTAGACCTCGATCGCCTCGATGTCTCGAATGGGAACGGTGGGACCGAAGATGTTGTCGACCCGCTCGTCGACGACGTACTCCGGCAGGCATCGCATCGGGGCTCGCGCCATGCGGATGGCGCATCCCGTCCCCACGCAATCGAGATTGACTCCGCGCAGGTTGCGCACAGCGTCCTGCAGCGTGCTGGAGCCGTTCGCCTCGATCTCGGCCCGGGTCACGTACTGACCGCGCCCCTGCATCTTGCGCCGCTCGAAATCGACATAGCGACGCCCCAGCGACGCCGGCGCTTCCACCGCCACGGCGGGGAGCTCTTGTGCGGTCTCACCGACGGTCGCCGGCGTCGAGTCGAGTTCGATGTCGCGCTCCATCCGCTCACCGTTGGCCAGCGCCACCGTGAGAATTGCCACCGGAAAGCCGGGCGCACGGATGGAAAAGCGGACGATTCCGGCGTGGAGGTTCGGGAACTGGTAATAGCCGAGCGAGTCGCTCGTGACTACGCGCCCGTCGCCCACGTTGACGATCTGGGTCCCCGGGATTGGCCCTTGGGTGGCGCGATTGACGACCGAGCCGAACATCCGGGCCGACCCTTTTTGGGCCTGGACGGCCGGGGCCACGAGGGAGAGGGCGACCGGGATCAGCGCGAGCAGCGGGCGGAGCCCCGCGGCCAGTGCACCCTGACGGAAGGCGCAGACGCGGCGATGACTGGGGGGATTGGAGCTCGGCACCGGAGCCTCCTGGGGGGAAACTTTGCCCGAACCTAATGTCGACTCGCCAGTTGGAACATCCCGGCAGCATTGCGCCCGGGACCCGGGGGCTGCATTTTGGCTCGTCCCATTCGGGCGTGGTACACCGGTCAGACCTTTCCGGTTCCTCATGAGCAGGCCCATGCGGACTGGGCGATCTCCGGTTCCTCGCTCCGTTCAGGGGCTCCCCAGCATTTCCCCCCCGCGGAGAGGACTCTCCTATGCAGCGAAGTTTGGTCCGGCGGTTCCTTGCAGTGGCAGGTGCCGCTGTCGCCCTCGCGATGGGCGCCACAGCGGCAGAGGCGCAGAATGCGGTGTTCACCGGCAAGGTCACCTCGATCGCCGGCCCGCTGGGCGGCGCGAGCGTGGGCATCCCAGAGTTGGGCGTCGGCGCCATTACTGGCGTGGACGGGCGTTATTCGTTCACGGTCGACGTCGGTCGCTCGAGCGGTCGCTCGGTGACGGTCGTCGTGCGCTATATCGGCTACAAGCCGAAGCGCATGGCGGTGACGCTCACCGCCGGACGGGTGGAGAAGGACTTCGAGCTCGAGCGCGACGTCCTCTCCCTCGAGCAGGTGGTGGTGACCGGCGTTTCCGATGCCACCTCGCAGACCAAGACCGCCTTCTCGGTCGCCGTGGTGGACAACAGCGCCATCAAGGATTCGCCGATGCCGTCGCCAATTGCCGCGCTGAGCGGCAAGATTGCCGGCGCCAGCGTCGTGACCACCAGCGGCCAGCCTGGCGATGCCCCTGCCATCCGACTGCGCGCTGCCACGTCGCTCACCGGCCGCCAAGACCCCCTGATCATTGTCGACGGCACGATCACGCGCCTCGGCCTCGCTGACATCAACGCCGAAGACATCGAGCGCGTCGAAGTCATCAAGGGCGCCGCCGCCAGCTCGCTCTACGGCTCCGACGCCGCCAACGGCGTCGTGCAGATCTTCACCAAGCGCGGCGCCAATCTGGCCGAGGGCCAGACCGTCGTGCAGGTTCGCAACGAGTACGGGCAAAGCAACCTCCCGAAGTTCATCGCCGGCAATCAGTCTCACAACTACGAGATCAATGCCGACGGGTCCTTCAAAAAGGACGCGCAGGGGAACCGCGTCACCAAGGCGGACCGAATCTCCGACAACCCGTATCCGGTCTACTACGACCAGATGGGCCAGGTTTTCCGGAGCGGCGAGTTCATGACCAACTACGCCTCGGTTGGCCAGCGTCGGGGGAATCTCAATTACAACGCCTCGTTCCAGAACACGAAGGAGACCGGCGTTCTCAACCTGCTGAGCGGCTTCAGTAGGCAGAATTTCCGCATCAATCTCGATCAGGCCCTGAATGACAAGCTCGACTACCAGGTCGGGGCGTTCTACGGGCGCTCCACGGCCGACCAGGCCGAGGGGTCGGCCGACATCTTCTTCGGCCTGCGTTTCCTCGAGCCGAATATCGACCTGACGGCAAAGAACAAGGATGGTTCGCCGTACAATGCGGCCATCAAGCAGCCGCCGCTGTCGGGCAACGTCTCCAATCCGCTGTACCGGTTGTACAACGCGAAGACGACGAACGGCCGCGACCGCTTCACCGGCACGTTCAAGCTCCGCTACCGCCCGGTGCTGTGGCTCACCGCCGAAGGCAACGTCAACTACGACCAGTCGGCTCGCAGCTACAAGGCCTTCCGACCGACCGGCTTCCTCAACTCGGCCGGCATCGGCGACAAAGGGTCGCTGTTCCAGCAGCTCGACAACAACCGCGCAATGAACATGGGGGCCACGCTCACCGCGCAGCGTCAGCTCTTCAGCTGGCTGGCCAACACCAGCAAGCTCGCGTGGGTCATGGAAGACCAGACCAACAACTTCGTTTCGGTCAACGCCTCGGCGCTGACGGTCCCGAAGGTTCCGGAGTTTTCGGCCGCCTCGCGCGACCCGAACAACCCAATCACGCCAGGGTCGGGGACAGAGATCATCCGTAACCAGAACGTCTTCGCCATCACGACGTTCGACGTCAAGGACCGCTACATCCTCGATGGGCTTGTCCGTCGCGACCAGTCGTCGCTCTTCGGCAAGGACCAGCGCTCGGCGAACTACTACCGTGTCTCCGGCGTGTGGCGCGTGAGTGAAGACTTCAAGATTCCCGGCATCGACGAGCTCAAGCTGCGCGCGTCGTACGGGACCGCCGGCCTGCGCCCCGTCTTTAACGCGCAGTACGAGGTGCTCTCCGTGTCGGGCGGCTCCCCGCAGAAGGTCACGTTAGGCAATCCGGACCTGAAGCCCGCGCTCTCCAAGGAGTTGGAGTACGGCTTCAACGTGAACTTCCTCCAGAACTTCACCTTCGAGTACAGCTACTCGGACAAGGTCACGAGCGACCAGATTCTGAATGTCCCGGTCAGCTCGGCGTCGGGATATCGCAACCAGTGGAAAAACGCCGGCGAGCTCTCGGGTTACACGCACGAAGCCTCTCTCGGCGCCGTCCTCATGTCCAAGAAGGACTTCTTCTGGCGCATGAACGTGGTTGGTGACCGCACCCGCCAGACCATCACCGACCTCAACGTCGCACCGTTCCTCGTCGGTCCCGATCCGAACGATGGGAACACCCGTATCTTCCGCATCGCCAAGGGGCAGAAGTTCGGCGTCATCTACGGGACGCGCTGGATCACCAGCGACCAGCAGCTGGCGACGACCCTCAAGTCGGGGCGCCTCACGGGGACTGCCGCCGACTACGTCAGGAACGAGGAAGGCTTCTTCGTCCGCAAGTCGCAGTATCACACGGTCAACGAAGTCCCGCTCAAGTACTACCTCGAGGATGGCTCGTCCAATATGGAAATCGGCGACGTCAACCCCGACTTCAACCTGGGCTTCGGCTCGAACGTGCAGTGGAAGGCGATCAACATCTCCGCGCAGTTCAACTGGGTGAAGGGTGGCGAGATCTACAACTACACCCGCCAGTGGCCGTTCAACGAGCTGCGTGACCCGGTCATCGACCAGCGCGGCAAGCCGCAGGAAGCGCGGAAGCCGACCACGTACTACTCGACGTTCTACAACAACTTCGACGCCAACGACTACTTCGTGGAGAACGGCACCTACGTGCGCCTCCGCGAACTGGCCGTCAACCTGGCCGTGCCGAAGTCGTGGATGTCGAAGGTTGGACTTGGTCAGTTGAGCAACACCCGTCTGGGCGTCGTCGGCCGCAATCTGTGGACGTCGACCAACTACACGGGCTACGATCCAGACGTCTCGGGCCCGGGCGGTGGCAATCCGTTCGGCTATCGCGTGGACTACTTCACGTATCCCGCGTACCGCACCGTGACGTTCATGCTCGAACTCGGCTACTAATCCACCTTCCCGAATTCAGGAGATCGCACCGCATGCAGAACGCGAATCTGACTCGGGCAGCCGGCCTCATCGCGATGCTCGCGCTGAGTGCCTGCAAGTCGCTCGATGTCGTCAATCCCAATGAACCGGATGCCAAGCGTGCTCTCACCGACCCAGCGGCCCTCGAGGCCTTGGCCGGCGGCACGCTTCGCACCTGGTCCAACACGTTCTTCGGCATGGAGTCTGCCGGCGTCTTGACGACGCAAGCGCAGTCCTTCACCTCGTCGTGGAACAACTACAACATGAACTTCTATTCCGGGCTCGATGCTGACGGAACGCGCAATACGCGCTCCTGGCAGAACGATCCGTCGGCGGCGGCCCGGACGAGCGTACAGTGGCAGTGGCTGGGGTATTACAGCACCCTCTCCTCGGCCACCGACGTGGTGAAGGCGATTCGCAAGGACAAGGTCGTGATCAACAACGCGGCCGACACCAAGCGCGCCGAGGCGGTCGCCCTGCTCATGCAGGGGGCGACGATGGCCGGCATCGCCATCAACTACGACAAGGGCTACATCGTCGACGAGAACACCGACCTCGCCTCGCTGCAGTACAGCAACCGCAAGCAGATGCGCGATGCGGCCGTGGCGAAGCTGGTCGAGGCGGCGACGGTCGCCAAGGCCAACCAGTTCGCGACCCCGGCCGGCTGGACCAACGGCCGCTCTTACACCAACGACCAGATTGCCCGCGTTGCCTACACATTGGCAGCGCAAACTCTGGCGTACTATCCGCGAAACGCGGCGGAGAATGCACAGGTCAACTGGGCGCAGGTCGTGACCTATGCCTCGCAGGGGATGTCGTCGGGAACGCGCTTCGACTTCATCTTCACGGGAGACGGCTGCTCGTCGTGGTGCAACCAGCTTCTGTATTGGTTCGACGGCATCGACGGCGGACGCGTGCACACGCGCGTTGCCAACATGCTCGACCCCGTCACGCAGAAGAATCCGTGGCCCGGTAACCCCGGCAACCCGATTCCGAATTCCCCCGACAAGCGTCTCGGCGACGGTTCCTTCGGCGACGAGTCCCTCGTCGACGGCTTCGGTACCTACCCCAAAACTGCCAACGCCGGGACCGATTTCGCCTGGTCGTCCGTCGCTCCGTTCCGTCCGGATCGTGGCTCGTACCATCAGTCGAACATCGGCCACATCCGCTACGACCTCAGCGGCAACCAGGATCCCACTGGGATCTATGGCGGCTACGGCCCCGCGCCGATCGCTACCGCCACGCTGAACGACCTCCTGTGGGCTGAGGGGCTCATTCGCTCCAACGGCTCGCTGGCGACGGCGGCGACGCTCATCAACAACACCCGCGTCACGCGCGGCGGCCTCTCCGCGGCGACCGCCGGTGACGGTGTTGCCGGGCTCCTCACCAAGCTCAATTACGAGAACGAGATCGAGCTGATGGGGATCGGGCCGCTTCCGTTCTACAATCGCCGCCGCATCGACGGTCTCATCGTCGGCACTCCGCACGAAATGCCAGTCCCCGCCGTCGAACTCGGCGTGCTCGGCCAGCCCCTGTATACTTGGGGTGGCACCAATCCTCCCAACTCGACCACCCCTCCGTGATCGCGGTGGTGTAGCGAGCCCCAGCACGACGAGAGGGCACGAGCGTCGGCTTGTGCCCTCTTTGCTTGCGTGCAGTGCAGGTCGGTCGCTGGAGCAGCGGTGGGCGCACCACGTCATCCGCGGGCCGCGCTCACGCTCACGGGTGTGGATGACGCGCGGTTAGCGCGGGAGACCCTGTTTCGAGGCGACGGGTGCGCCGCGTTGACCCTTCACCGGACGTCCGCGTCCAGCGGAGTCGGCGAGCGCCCCCATTCGCCCGGCCACCGATGAGGCGCGCATGAGAAGCGAGTCCGCCTTGGCCCTCGTCCCCGCAATCTCGACATGCGCCCGGAGTGTCGCGGAATCGGCTGACGGAACTCCCGACGCGGCGCTGAGACGCGCATCGGCCTCGCGGATGGTGTCCAGCGTCCCCGTGAGCAGTCTGACGGTCGCCCGCAGCGAGTCGACCTCGGCGGTCGCTGACGGCGCCGCCGCGGGCGCCACGCTGGCCGCCGCCTCCACTTCGCTGGACACTCCACCGGTACGGGATATCAGCGCCGCAACCGCCCCGATCCCCACGACGGCCGCCAGCACCACGAAGGCCGCGGCCGAACCGGCAAGCCGTACGGCGCGCTCGGAAACCGCGATGCTCCGCGGTTGTTCGGTGTCGTGGGGGATCAGGAGGAGGGTCCAGCGCCGCATGGGTGCCGAGGCAAGGAGGCAAGGAGGTGAGAAGTGGGTGTCACCCCCTCACCTGATATGACTCTTGAGATACTCGGCCGTTCCGTTGAGCGACAAGTGCGCGGATCACAGTTCCGCCATGGCTCAGCTCGCCGGCGCGTCCTTCGGGAAGAGGGGTGCCGGCTTCGTCACCTGCCACCCGGCGGCATCGAGGGCCGCCAGCGTCTCGAACCGTTGGTCACCGGGCGTTCCCGGGGCGCCGAGGGCCTTCCAGAGCTCCGCGGTCTTCGCTGGCATGAAGGGGAAGAGGAGGACGCAGTGACGCGCCAGATGGCGCGCCAGCGCCCCCATCGTTGCCTCCAGCTCCATGCGCTGCGCTGGGTCCCTGGCCAGCTTCCACGGCGCCTGACGGTCGACGAATTCGTTCCCTCGCGCCACCGAGTTCCAGACGGCCTTGAGACCGTCGTGAAGCAGGAAGCCGTTCGCTCCACACATGGCGGCGTGGTAGTCGGCGAGATCGGCCGCGTCGCCCGTGTCCAGGGCGGTGCCTGCCGCTACGGGAACCACGCCGCCGCAGTACTTCTCGATCATCGAGATCGTGCGGCTGGCGAGGTTCCCCCACGCGTTGGCGAGGTCGGCGTTGTAGCGATCCTCGAAGCGCTCCCACGAGAAGTTACCGTCGGCGTCGAACGGGACTTCGCGCATCAGGAAGTAGCGGAAGGCGTCGGCGCCGAAACGGTCGATGGCCTCGCCTAGCTCGAGCTTGACCCCGGCCGACTTGCTGAACCGCTCGCCCCCAAGCTGCACGAATCCGTGCGCCCACACCCGGCGGGGGAGAGGGATCTCCGCCGCCTGCAGCATCGCCGGCCAGACCACCGTGTGCAGCCGCGTGATATCCTTGCCGACCACGTGCAGGTCGGCTGGCCACCGGTCGCGCCACCCCTTCTCCGGATATCCGGTGGCCGTGAGGTAGTTGGGGAGGGCGTCGAACCAGACCCAGGTCCCCTGGGGGACCTTGTCGGAGGTGGGGATGGGGAAGGGGATCGCCCACGCGAGCCGCGACCGCGTGATCGAGATGTCCTCCAGCCCCTGGTCGATGAGCGAGAGGATCTCGTTGCGCCGGCTCTCCGGTGCCAGGAAGTCGGGTCGCTCGGCGAACAGGCGCCGCAGGAACCCCTCGTACTTCGTCAGGCGGAAGAACCAGTTGCGCTCCTGCGTCCATTGCAGCTCGCGGGTGGGGTGCAGCGTGCACTTCCCCTCCACGATCTCGGCGTCGCGCTTGAACAGTTCGCACCCCACACAGTACCACCCCTCGTACGTCTTCTCGTAGAAGTCGTCGGGCGAGGCATCGTGGATGCGCTTGATGAGGGCGCGCACGCCGCTCTTGTGCGGCGCGTCGGTGGTGCGGATGAACTGGTCGTACGAGATCGACAGGCGCGCCCACATCGCCTTGAAGCGCGACGCGATCTCGTCCACGAACTCCTGTGGCGAGACGCCGCGCTCGGCGGCGGTCTGGGCGACCTTCTGCCCGTGCTCGTCCATTCCCGTGAGGAAGTGGACGTCGCGCCCCGCCAGGCGCATGTACCGCGCGATGACGTCGGTCCCGATCTTCTCGAAGGCGTGTCCGAGGTGTGGGTCGCCGTTGGCGTAATCGATTGCAGTAGTGACGTAAAACCGGCTCACGCGCCATCTCCTGGTCCTGGATCCTCACCCATGGCGTCGCCATTGTCGGCGCCACCGCGTCCCCTGCGCCCGCCCCGCCGTCCGCGCCGACGGCGCAGGCGACGCTCACGATCCTGCTCCGATTCGCCCACGCGCTCCGCGCCCCCGCCGTCAGCTGCATTCCCGGCGCCCGGGCCGCGCGCCGCACCCTGCGCGTCGTCGGGGCGCGCGTCG
>DAIESF010000227.1 GCA_027346425.1 Gemmatimonadota bacterium
TCAGCCCGCATTCGGCGCATACGTTCATCGCCGACTGGGAAGGCGATCAATGGTGGACGCGCACGACCGAGGAATCGATCAGGCTCGGGCAGCCCAATTACACGTGCCACAGCGATCCCGGGCAGGGGATCCCCACTCCCTCCGGGCTCGGATTCTTCGCCAACAGTTACACGCTGGCCGATGCGGTGACGCTCCCCGACCCGCGCCCGGCGCTGGAGAAGATCCGTACCGAGGCGCTGGTCATCCGGGGGACGTGCGACTACACGGACTGGCCCGTGTCGTACGAGTACCTCAAGGTGCTACCGGGGGCTCGGTACGTCGCCATCCCGGCGGCAGGGCACTTCATCTGGCTCGAGCAGGCGACGATGTACGCCGAGATCATCCGCGCCTATCTGCGGGGCGAGGCGCTCCCCCTGGAGGTGTACGATCCCGCGCACCGGGGGGCAGCCGGCGATTCGGTGCGTTAGGCGCCGGTGTCACTTGGCGCGCTGGTGGCGGCGCGTCATCTTTTCCGGAGCAGCGGGGTGGGGAGGGGTGGTCATTGGGTCATCCTAACCCCGGCGTCCCGCGTGTGCAGCGCACGCGCGTGCCACCCGGCTGACGCCATCCCGGCACATCTTCCGAGGGAAATCGAATGCTCCGCCAGGCACTTACCGTCGCCGCATTTACAGCCGTTGCCTCCGCTCCCGTGCTTGGGCAGGGGAAGGTCTTCAAGTCCGCCGAGCACGACTACCGGGTGGTCACCGTCGCCGACGGGTTGGTGAACCCGTGGTCGATGGCCTTCCTCCCCGGGGGGGACATGCTCGTGACCGAGCGTCCCGGGCGGCTTCGGATCGTGCGGAAGGGGAAGCTCCTCGAGGCCCCCGTGCCCGGCGTCCCCGAGGTTGCAGCTCGCGGACAGGGGGGGCTGTTCGACGTGGTGCTTCACCCCAACTTCGCGAGCAACCGGCTGGTCTACCTCACGTACGCGAAGCCGGCGGGGGACAGCGGCCTTACCACGACGGCCGTGGCCAGGGCCCGATTCGAGAACGACCGCCTAACGGGGCTTGCCGACATCTTCGTCGCCAAGACGAGGGGGACCGTCGGGCACTTCGGCGGGCGCCTTGCCTTCGACCGCAACGGTTTCCTGTTCCTGACGGTCGGCGATCGCATGGTCCCGCCGACGGGGAACCTGGAGGCGCATCCGGCGCAGGACCTCACCAACCATCATGGCAAGATCCTCCGCCTTACCGATGACGGTGGCGCTCCGCCGGACAACCCGTTCGTTGGGCGCGCCGGGGCGATGCCCGAGATCTGGAGCTACGGGCACCGCAACATGCAGGCGCTGGCGATTCATCCGGAAACCGGCGACGTCTGGGTCACCGAGCACGGGCCGCAGGGGGGTGACGAGCTGAACCTCATCAAGAAGGGGGCTAACTACGGATGGCCGGTGATCGGCTTCGGGGTGAACTATCGCACTGGTGCCGCCATCCACAGCGGGACGATGCGCGAGGGGATGGAGCAGCCGGTGAGCGTCTGGGTCCCGTCGATCGGCGTGTCGGGGATGATCATCTACACGGGCGACAAGTTCCCGGGGTGGAAGGGGAACATCCTTGCCGGCGGGCTCTCTGGTGAGCAGATCACGCGGATCTCCCTCGACGGACAGAAGGCGACGATCGAGGAGGCGTTGCTGCGGCGACAGGGGCGCATCCGTGACGTGCGTCAGGGGCCCGACGGTTTCGTCTATGTCGCGATCGAGAATCGCGAGGGGAAGCCGACGCCCATCGTGCGCCTGGAGCCGGTCGCACGGCGCTGACGAAGACCATAGTGGCGCAGGCGACTCGACGCACGCGCGTCGAGTCGCCGTGGCCGCTGGCGTCAGCGCGTCGCGCCGAACAGACGAGCGCGCGCCTCATGCCACGTGCGCAGGATCGTCCAGTGATCGTGCAGCAGGCGATAGACGAACCAGAGTACGCCGTACGCTGCGGTTATCATGAGGGCGAAGTACGCGGCGAGCACGGCGAGCAGCATGATCTGGAGCAGGACTGTCATCAGGGCGTCCATACGACACCTCCTGCTGGCGCAGGGCCAGCCGCGCGTGGCGACCGGGACATCCGGGCGCCGTCGACTCCTGCCCGCGCAACGCGCGGAGCAAGGCTACGAGCCGTGGTCGCGTACGACGGCGTGTGTGCGGACGCCGCGGGGGCCTCGACTGCGAGGGTGCACGGTCACCGTGAGGGGTGCGGGGCCGGGAGCGTGCGTATGGAGGTGTCCCAGTCTATACACCAATACGGAGGGCGCAGTAGGGAGACGCCGGATATGCATCGGGAAATTCGCCGGGCTGGAACTCGCTGCCGTCCGCGCCACGCGTCGATATCCCGAGGAGATCTGCTGCCAGAAGTGAGGCGCTCGCCGCTGCGGCGCCGGTGGGTCGGGCGACACGCGGTGCGTTGCCGATCCATTCGCGAGCGCGCATACTCTCCGCGCTCCATCGTCGCGTCGCATTCATTCGGGGAGAACGTTTCATGAAGCGAAGAGACTTCGTCGTGTCGTCCGCGCTTGGCACGCTCGGTGCCGGCGCCAGCCAGCTGACGATGACCGGGATGGCTCCGGCAATCGCGGGGATGGTGTCTGAGCCGGCGACTCCAGCGTCCGCTGCCACGCGTAAGATCCTCATTGCAGGGGGCGGCTTCGGCACGGCGTTCATTCGCTACATGGCCGAACTGACCGGGAAGAGACGACCGCGCATCTGTTACCTCCCGACGGCGTCCGCCGATTCGCCGCAGGGGATCATCAGCTTCTACCGCAACTGCGCCCCGCTCGATGTGCATCCCTTCGACCAGGAGAGCTTCATCGAGAGCCTCTCGCAGAAGCAGGGGTGGGATGAGGTGCTGTTGTCGATGGATGCGATCGTCGTCTCCGGCGGCAATACGCTCAACCAGCAGGCGATCTGGAAGGCGCAGGGGATCGACGTGGTCCTGCGCCAGGCGTGGGACCGCGGGGTCGTGCTCGGCGGGGCGAGCGCCGGCTCGTTGTGCTGGTTCGAGGAGGGGACGACCGACTCCCGCCCCAAGGCGTTGTCGATCGTGAAGTGCCTGGGCTTTCTCAAGGGGAGCCACTCGCCGCACTACGACGCCGAGGCGGGGCGCCGGCCGCTGTACCACAAGCTCATCGGCTCGGGCGAGATGAAGCCCGGCTACGCCTGCGACAACGACGCGGGGATCTACTTCGAGGACAACGACGTGAAGCGGGTCGTGTCCACGCGCGACGGGGCGAAGGTGTACTATGTGAGCGTGGTGAACGGGACGGTGGCGGAGCGAGTGCTGGAGCCGGAGCGGATTGCGTAGGGGCGGCGGAATGGTTCGGGATTGCCGTCGCCTATCGCCGTATGTTGGAATGCGTCGGAGAATCGTGACGCCCCGCCTCGGTGTCGAGGATGGGAGGGGAGGGTGACGTGAGCAGATGACAGGCCGAGACAGGACACCGCTCGGCAGCGGCGCACGCGCAGTCGCCGCGATAGTCGTCGCGACTGTCGTTGTCGCGCTTTCCGCTTCGGTGGCGCTGCACGAATCGCTCGTACGCGTGTACGACGCGGTGCGCACGATTCTCGACGCCCATCCGGTGCTGGGGCCCGCGATCTTCGTGCTGCTGGCGGCCGCCTCGGCGATGCTCGCCTTCTTCTCGAGCGCTGCGCTCGTTCCCGCCGGCGTCGTGACGTGGGGGATGTGGGAGACGGCTGCACTTCTGTCGTTAGGCTGGCTCCTTGGCGGCGTCGCAACCTACCTGACGGCGCGCTACCTCGGCCGTCCGCTCCTGGCACATGTCGCCCGCGGCGAGACGCTGATCCACTACGAATCGCGCTTCGCTCGCGAGACGCCATTCGGGATCGTCCTCCTCTTTCAACTCGCGTTACCGTCGGAGATCCCGGGCTACGTACTGGGGATGGTGCGCTACTCCCTGGCGAAATACCTGGTGGCGCTTGCGCTGGTGGAGATTCCATACGCGGCCGCCACCGTGTGGCTCGGCCAGGAATTCCTCCAGCGCCGGATCCTCCCGCTTGTCGCCCTGCTCGGTGTGGGCGCAGTGGTAGGGGGGGCGGCGGTAGCGTTGCTGCGCCGTCGCCTCGAGCGTCATGCGCGCGAGGCGGGGCGGGGGCGGGATGAGCGCTCGACGACTTGTGCTGAAGCAGGCGAGGCCGCTTCCGCAGGGGAAGAGACGGGCGAGCCCGAGCGGTAGAGGGCGAGGCGCCGATCGGCTCGGCCGACCGTGTCGTCGCCGCGCGCGCGTTGCTGCTGGGATGCCACGACGTGTCGGCGTTCCCTCCAATGGTCACCGCACTCGGCTTCGATTCCCCGACGACGCTCGAAGCGTGCTTCCCATGCGCGCGAGGGCGACCGGGCGATCGCTGGGTGTGTCGCTCGAAGGAGTGTGGCATGCGGAACTACTATATCCCGCACGCGGCGCTTGGCGCAGCGGCCGTTGTCCTGGTCCTGTCGAGCGTGGCCGAGGCGCAGCGCCCAGCGCCTTCCGGCGCGCGCTACGCCCTCCCGGATGCCCGCGCAAGGGGGAGGTGGGCGGTCGAAACGGACGTGACGAGTGGCCAGATCACCCTCGTCGAGCCGTTGGTGGGTGGCGAGCGCAACGTGATCGAGATTTGGGTGCCTTCAGCCGTTCGGCGTGCGGTGGCGCCCGTCGTCGAGTGGTGAGCGACGTTCGCCGCGGTGCGAGGACGGAGTGGTGAACTGCACCCCCCGCCCATCGGGGCGCGCCGTCGAGGTCCGCCGTGCGCGATGGTGTCCTACCGTTCGCCGAGCGCCTGTCGGTCGACCTCGTCCTGCCGTTCGAGTGCCACGCGCCAATCGATCACGGGCGCGACGTCGTGGTCTGCCAGCTGCAAGGACGCGAGCGCTCGTTCCACCACCGGCGCGCCTAACGCCGGCGGGAGCGACTCGCCGAACTCGAGTTCGGCGCGGCGGCAGAGGCGTTCCTCGCGAGCACGGTCACGCCTCTCGCGACGCACCCCCATCTGGTCGACGCGCGCGTGCATCCCCTCGTGGACGATCGACGACGCCACCGGTGCGGCGGAGATATCGCGCCGGTTGAGGAAGGTGAGCTCCGTCATGCAGGCGCGCTGGTCGGGGAGGTAGGCGCCGCGACAGGGGTAGCGCACGACCCAGAAGTAGCGCAGGTCGCGCCGGAGGTGGTTCAGCCGCCATGGCTGATGTCGCTCGATGAGGGCGAGCGACTCGTCC
>DAIESF010000379.1 GCA_027346425.1 Gemmatimonadota bacterium
CGATCATCAAGGCGCTCGACGAGCTGAGCCCCGCCGCGATCGGGAGGTCGGAGGCGAAGGCGAGGTCGACGCCGCAGCGCGCGGTGGAGAAGTTGCGCGCCAGCCGTCGGGCCACGGTCGCGACGTAGTTGGGCCATGTGCCCGGTGGGCAGTGCGCCGACACGTCGAGCGCCGTCTCGCAGGCGGAACCGGTGGTCACGTCGACGGCGCGGATGCGCGCATCGGTGCGAAGCGCCACGCGCACCGCGAGGCCGCGTTCGACGGCGCAGAGGAGCGAGCGCCCCCCACAGTAGTCCGTGTGCTTCCCGAGGACCTCGATGCGCCCGGGGACCCAGGCCGACCAGCGGTGGCCCGAGCCGCCTAACGTGTCGAGTGCCTCGTCGCAGCGCTCGAGCATCTCCGCCTTGGCCGCCGCGTGGTGCGGGGACATCCCCATGCGCAGGAGTTGGTCGCGGTCGGTCATGGCGGAAAGGTAGTGCGTGCGGCGGGAGGCGGGAGACGGGCGTGCGCGCGAACCGGCGCCGCGCGCAGTCGACGGAGTTGCCCGGCGCTACAGGTTCACGGCCGTCCCTTCCAGGCGGGCAGCGACGGCGGGGATGTCGCGGCGGTTGGACAGGTCCAGGACGCCGGCAGCACAGCGGATGACCCGGAACCGCTCGCCCATCTCGTGCATGGCAATGCGCACCGCGTCCTGCAGCTCGAGTTCCCCTCGCACCGACGGGTGCACGCGAGTGCATGCCTCGAAGATCGATGGAGAGAACGACCAGAGGTTCATGCTCACGAGTGCGTGTCCGGCCAGCCGCGCGTAGGTGGTGTCGTCGGGCTTCTCGACGATGGACGTCATGAAGCCGTGCTCGTCGCACTCGATGAGGGCGAACTTCCTGATGCGTGCCTCGGGAATGTTGCTCCCCGCCACGAGCGCGTCGCGATCGAACCCCGCCAGCCCCGACGCACCGAGGGCGGCCAGGGCGCGATACGCGGACACCGGGTAGTAGTTGTCCGAGTTGAGGACGAGGATCGTCTCATCGCCCGCGAATGCGCGCGCGGCAGCGACGGCGTCGGCGGTGCCCCGCGGCTCGTGCTGCACCGCGAAGTGCACGCGTACCCGGGTCATCGGGAGGGCGCCGTAGTACTCGCGCACCGCCTGGTGCTCGGGGCCGATCACGAGGCAGACGTCGCGGATGCCCGCATCGGCAAGCGCACTGATGACGTAGTCGAGGAAGGGACGCCCGATCGGGATCATCCCCTTCATCCCGGCAGCGGCGACGGCCGACTGCGCGCGGTCGAGCGCGGCGCCGGCGTCGTCCTCGCGCATGCGCGTGCCGAGCCCGCGGGCGAGGATGACCGCGCGGGTCGTGGTTGCGCGGGCGGTGGTGGCGGGGGGCGTGGAGGAGGATCCAGGCATTGCCTAACGTGAAACGGGTGTGGCTGCCGCATGCTGCGGCGTGGTGGGCATCACCATCAGGTACCCATAGATCGCCGCGATCTCCTGCTTCGTGAACCGCACGAAGCGGCTCCGCGCCGTGCGTCCCATCAGGGGAAGGTCACGCCCGTCGCGCGAGCGTCCGTCGAGCATGAGCGAGGTGAATTCGGCCGCCGAGTATCCCATGGCCCGGGCGAGCGGAGGGGCCTCGAGATGGCCGTGGAGCGTGGGACCGTGGCATTCGCCGCAGATGCTCTTCGCCAGGTACTCGCCGCGCCACGCCTGCGTGGTATCGCTCCGGTCGCCCAGGCGCGGGGCGCGGTGGTCCATCGTTGCCGCCTCGGGGAGCAGCTCGCCCCGCAGGACTGCCAGCTTGGCGAGAAGGTACAGTCGGGTCGGGGGGAGCGTCTTCGTGACCCGTGGCGCCGCGCGCAGGTGGGCGATGATCCGCCCCAGGTCCAGGTCGCTCGTCTCGTAGAACGTCCCGACCGGCATGGCAACGACGCCGGTCCCGTTGCGCCTGACCCCGTGCCGGATGAGGCGCGCCAGTTCGGCATCGTTGTAGCTGGCGATGACCTCGGGAATGTTCGGGGTGACGACGCGCATGACCCGTGGCTCGTCGAGGAAGACCTTTCCTTGCAGCTGACTGTCGTGGCAGCCGTGGCATCCGTGGAGCCAGGCCTGCCGCTCTCCCTCGGCCCGGCTCGCCGAGTCGGTGGGGACGGCGAGCGGGGTGAGCGGGACGTCGTAGCGGCGCGCGAGCAGCTCGGTCACCCGCTGGTCGAGCCACCACCGCCCCCCCAGCACGGCGAGGGCGATGATCGCCAGTCCGATCGCGACCCCGGTCAGGAGCCCGCGCACGCCGGCCTAACGCCTCATGCCGCGCCGCCCGGCGATCGCCATCACGACTCCGACGACCGCCAGATCCTGGGAAGGATGCGCACCAGCCCGATGGTGCTCACCACGAAGACCGCCAGCCACACCATCCCCTGCGCCGTGTTGCCGTAGAGGAAGCTCCCGGCCCCGAAGAGCGCCGCGTACACGAAGGCGCACCCGAGAATCCATCCCAGCATCGACATCGGGAGCGAGTCGGTCGACGGGGGGAGCCCGGTGCGCGCGCGCACGTCGTTCCACCCCGGCCCCGCCGGGCGCACCAGCCGGTAGAACGACTCCAGCTTGGATGCGTCGGTCGCCGGGGCGAGGTAGGCGGTGGTGATCCACACGACCGTCGTGATCGCCACCCCGATGATGAGCGAGATGTGCGACGGGACGTTCACCCCGGCCTTGCCGGCGATGAAGAAGGCGAACGCCACGATGAATGACGTCACCATCGCCGCGATCTCGCACCACGCGCTCACCCGCCACCAGAACCAGCGCAGGAGATACAGCAGCCCGGTCCCGGCGCCGATGGACATGAGGAGCTCGAAGGACTGGCGTGCCGAATCGAGCACGAAGGTGAGTCCGGCGGCGAGGACCATCAGGAGCGCGGTGACGAGTCGCCCGACCATCACGTAGTGCGCCTCGCTCGCCCCGTGCCGCACGAAGCGCCGATACACGTCGTGCACGAGGTACGACGTCCCCCAGTTGAGGTGCGTCGAGATGGTGGAGACGTAGGCGGCCAGCATCCCGGCGATCATCAGCCCCATGAAGCCGACGGGGAGGAACTTGAGCATCGCCGGGTATGCCATGTCGTGCCCGATGAGCTTGGGATCCACGTAGGGGAAGGTGCGCGCGATGTCGCTCAACTGCGGAAAGACGAGCATCGAGCAAAGCGCCACGATGATCCACGGCCACGGACGCAGCGCGTAGTGCGCGAAGTTGAAGAACAACGTCCCCGCCAGGGCGTCGTTCTCGCTCTTCGAAGCCAGCATGCGCTGGGCGATGTAGCTCCCGCCCCCCGGTTCGGCACCCGGATACCAGACCGACCACCACTGCACCGTGAGCGGGATGATCAGCACCGAGAGCGTCAGCCCCCAGTCGGAGAAGTCGGGGAGCAGGTGCAACGTCTGCGGGGGGATCTTGCTGAAGAGCCCGGCCAGCCCCCCAACCTCGGGTTGTTGCAGCGAGAAGTACGCGGCCGCGAAGGCGCCGCTCATCGCGATCCCGAACTGGATGAAGTCGGTGACCAGCACCCCCCACAACCCGGAGGTGGCGGCAAAGGCGACGTTAAGAACGGCGCAGACGAGTAGCGTCTGCCACATCGGCCACCCGAGCATGACGTTCGCGATCTTGGCCGCCGCCAGGTTCACGCTGGCCATGATCACGCAGTTGAAGAAGAGCCCGAGGTACACGGCGCGAAAGCCGCGCACGAAGGTCGCCGCCCTCCCGGAATACCGGATCTCGTAGAACTCGAGGTCGGTCAGCACGTTCGACCGCCGCCAGAGCCGCGCGTAGAAGAAGACGGTCATCATCCCCGTCAGGAGGAACGACCACCACGCCCAGTTATTGGCGACCCCTTTCTCTCGCACGAGGTTCGTCACGAGGTTGGGGGTGTCGGTGGAGAAGGTCGTCGCCACCATGCTCACTCCCACCAGCCACCACGGCGCGCTCCGCCCCGACGTGAAGAACTCGGCGGTGCTCGAACTTGCCCGCTTGGCGAGGATGACCGCGGGGAGGAAGCTGACGGCGATCGACACGAGGACGATCAGCCAATCGAGGGAGGTCAGCGTCATGGATCTCTAGAAAACGAGAAGACGGGAAGACGGGAAGACGGGAAGACGGGAAGACGAGAAAGTATGTGACGCTCGGCGGGGGCGATACCACGGGGTGACCGGGCGCACTGGCACGTGGGGGGCGAAGCGGGCACATTCGCGGGATGCCGATTCGCCTCGCTCTGCTCCTGCTGTGCTGCTCCCTCCCCGTTGGAGCACAGACATCGTCGCTCCTCCCGGTCCCCGCGTCGCTCCGACCGGGGACGGGGCGGATGGTGATCGACAGCACCACGAACTTCGCCGTCACCGCCTTCTCCGATTCGCGCCTCGAACAGGCCCTCGACCGCTTCAGGGGGCGGCTGGCCAGGCGCATCGGACAGCCGGTGTCGCGCTCCGTCAGCCGCACCGCCACGCCCCGCTCCATCGCCATCGACGTGTCAGGGCGGGGGATGGCGGTGCAGGGGGTCGAGGAGGTCGAGCGCTACACCCTCGCCATTTCGCCCGAGGGAGCGACGCTGCAGGCGGCGACCGTCGTCGGGGCGTTGCGCGGACTCGAGACCTTGTTGCAGCTGGTGGAGGGAGACGGCACGACCTTTTCACTCCCGGCGCTCTCCATCGCCGACGAGCCGCGCTTCCCATGGCGGGGGCTCCTCGTCGACGTCTCGCGCCACTTCATGCCCGTCGAGCAGCTCAAACGCACGCTCGACGCCATGGCGCTGGTCAAGCTGAATGTCTTCCACTGGCACCTGAGCGACGACCAGGGATTCCGGGTGGAGAGCAAGCGCTTCCCGCGCCTGCACGAGTTGGGGAGCGATGGGCTGTACTACACCCAGGACCAGGTGCGCGACGTTGTGCGCTATGCACGCGACCGCGGTATTCGCGTCGTCCCCGAGTTCGATATCCCCGGGCACTCGACCGCCTGGTTCGTGGGCTACCCGCAGTTCAGCGCGCAGTCGCCCCCGATCGCCATTCGGCGCGAGTGGGGTGGGGCCGACGCCATCTTCGACCCCACGCGCGAGGCCACCTATGTCTTCCTCGCGCGCTTCATCGCCGAGATGGTCCCCCTCTTCCCCGACGCCTACTGGCATGTCGGCGGCGACGAGGTGGAAGGGAAGCACTGGAATTCGGTCCCGCGCATCGTCGCCTGGCGCAAGCGCCATGGCTTCAAGGACAACGAGGCGCTGCAGGCCCACTTCAACCGTCGCCTGTCTGTCATTCTCGCCAGGCACAACAAGCGGATGGTGGGGTGGGACGAGATCCTCTATCCCGACCTCCCGAAGAAGACGGTCGTGCAGTCGTGGCGCGGGACGCAGTACCTGGCCAACAGCGCCAAACAGGGCTTCAGCGCCCTCCTGTCGGCGCCCTGGTACCTCGACCACATCAAGCCGGCCACCGACTACTACACCGTCGAGCCCGTCCCGCAGTTCGACGAACTCACCCCCGCCCAGCAAGAGCTGGTGCTCGGCGGCGAGGCGGCGATATGGGCCGAGTTCATCACCGCCGAGTGCGCCGACTCGCGCATCTGGCCACGACTCGGGGCGGTGGCGGAGCGACTCTGGTCGCCCCGTGAGGTGACCGACGTGGCCGACATGTACCGTCGCCTCGAGATCCTCACCGATCGCCTGGAGGGGATGGGGCTTCGTGTCCGGTCGCACTCGCGGCGCATGTTGGCGACCATTGCTCCCGGACTGGATGTCGCCCCCGTCGAGTCGCTCTTCACCGCCGTGCAACCCCCCGGTTTCGGGCAGTGGAGCAATGGGCAAGGGACGAACCATTTTCACCCACTCGCCCGGCTGGTGGACGCCGCGCGCCCCGACCCGGCCGGGCGATGGGCGACCGAGCGGCTCGTGCGCCGGCTCGCCCTGAACGCGAGCGACGCGGCGGCGCGGGACACGCTCCTGCAACTGTTCGAAGGGTGGAGCCTCCTGCTCCCCAGGATCGAGCGCCTCGCCACCCAGTCGCCGACCCTCGCCCAGGCGCTCCCCGTCGCCAAGGTACTTGCCCGGACCGCAGTCATCGGGACCGAGGCCCTCGGATTCCTCTCCGCGGGGCGGCAGCCCCCGGCCGACTGGGCGGCGGCCTCGGCGCAGGAACTCCAGCGCTACGACGAGCCCCAGGGGACGCTGCGGGTGGCGATCTCCAGCGACGTCCGGAAACTCCTTGCCATGGCCACAGGGGGAGCCCCCGCCGGGCGGAGCCCTTAACGTCTGGGGGATCGGGCGGTCAACCATTCGTTCGGGGCGACGGAGCTGGAAAATCCGCCGCCCCGCTCCGTCTCCCCCCTCCGCCGTAGGGGGTGTCCAAATCCTGACAGAAGCGTGAACGACTGCGTGTCGATGCGCGTACGTTGGTGGATGATTTACCGTATCTCATTTACGACAGCTGTGGCGACCGTGGCCTCCCTTCTGGCCACCCCGATCGCCCTCTCCGCCCAAGGGGCGGCCTCGCAAGCCGGCGACACCGTCCGCCTGACGATCGCTGACGCGGTGACCCGCGTCATTCGCGAGTCCGACGAGTCGCGCCTCGCCTCGGCCCAGATCGAGATTGCCGATGCGCAGGTGACGTCGGCCCGCGCTACCGGCCTTCCGCAGATGCGCCTGGCCGGCAACTACTCGCAGGTACTCCGGAATGCACGCGCCCAGATCGTCGGGTCGATTTTCGGGCAGAACTTCAATTACAACTCCAACATCAACGTCTCGCAGACCCTGTTTCAGGGGGGGCGGGTCTTCGCCGGCGCGCGTGCGGCGTCGGACGTGCGGCAGGGCGCCCGGTACAACGTGGCCGAGACGCACGCGCAGCTGTCGGTCGACGTACAGCGCGCGTACCTCAGCGCGCTCTTGCAGCGTGAACTCGAGGCGATCCAGAGCCGCAACCTGCAGCTGGCCGACCAGCGCATTGCGCTGGTCGAGCAGCTGCAAACGGCGGGGCGGGCCTCGCGCTACGAGGTGTTGCGGGCGCGGGTGGAACGCACCAACCTCGAGCCGGCGTTGCTGCAGGCGCGCGCCGGTCGGGAGCTTGCCGACATCGAGCTGCGCCGCCTCCTGAACATTGCCAGCACGCGGCCGATCGAGCTCACGAGCGAGATCGACACGGCGGCCTTGCGCGTCGTCGTGCGCGGCGTGGCCGGCGACTCGTCGCCCGATCCCGTGCGCGCCTCGGAGCGCGCGGCGCAGGTGACGGTGGACGCCCGACGCGAGGGGATTCGCGTGGCCCGCGCCGACTTGCTGCCGACGATCTCCACCTTCTTCCAGACGGGATACACCGCACTCCCGTCGAACAACGGCTTCCCGACCGTCTGGGGCAACACGTCCAACGCCAACTGCCCCCCTGGCTCGCCCTCCACACGGGTCTGCCAGAACAACGGGTGGTTCGCCGACCGCACCTTCGGGGTGCAGGTGTCGTGGCCGCTCTTCGATGGGCTGCGGGCCAAGGGGAACATTGACCTGGCGCAGGCGCAGGAGCGGGTGGCGCGCTTGCAGCTGGCGCAGGAACGCGAGCTGGTGGCGGTGGAACGCGCCCGGGCCCGCGCCGAGTTCACCCGCGCCGAGGCCGCATTCGAGGCGCAGCGGCAGAACGTGACCGAGGCCGACGAGGCGTTTCGCATCGCCTCGCTCCGCTTTGAGCGCGGGCTGGCGACGCAGCTCGAGGTGTCCGACGCGCAATTGCTGCTCCTCACCGCGCGCACCAACGCGGCGCGGGCGACGATCGACTACTACCTGGCCGCCGCCGAATTGGCGCGCGCCCGCGGCGTGGAAATTCCGCTCCCGCCCACCCGACCGACGACTCGATAACGGAATCCCTGTGCGATACTCGAATCACGCGCTCGCGTTAGGCGCGCTGGCCCTTCTCTCCCTTGGCGCCTGCAAGAAG
>DAIESF010000385.1 GCA_027346425.1 Gemmatimonadota bacterium
GTCTTCGAGACGTTGCGCAAGACGTCGGAGCTGGTGCTGCGCCGGCTGGGCGCCGGCGCGAGCGTCGGCGCGGGCGCCGGGAGATAGGACGTGCTGGACGGACGCTTTCGCTTCGACAACTACGTGGTCGGCGCCGCCAATCGGCTGGCGGCGACCGCGGCGCGTGCCGTGGCCGAGGCGCCGGGGGCAGCCTACAATCCGCTCTTCATCTACAGTTCGTCGGGACTCGGGAAGACCCACCTGTTGGGCGCGGTGGGGCACCATGCCCGCCAGCTGCACCACGACCTCGTGGTGGAGTACCTCACCCTCGACGACTTCGTGTCGCAGCTGCACCAGGCGATCGGGACGGGGCGTGCCGACGCTTTCAAGCGGCGCTATTCGGGGGTCGGTCTCCTCCTCCTGGACGACGTCCAGTTCCTCACCGGGCGAGTGGAGACCCAGAGCGAAATCCTGCGCGTCTTCAACGCGCTGCAAGGGAGTGGTCGCCAGATCGTCATGACCTGCGACCGCCCTCCGACCGAAATCGCCGACGTCGACGAGCGCCTCGTGTCGCGCCTCGCCGGAGGGCTCATCGTCGATGTGGGCGCCCCCGACTATGAGACCCGCGTCGCGATCCTGCGGAACAAGTGCGCGGAACGCGAGGTGCGCCTCGCCCCCGGGGTGCTCGAGGAGCTGGCCCGCGGCCCCGCCGCGAACGTCCGTGAGCTGCAAGGCGCGCTCAACCGCATTGTCGCCCACCAGTCGCTCCTCGATGCCCCGATCGGAGTGCACGACGTCTGGCATGTGCTGGGCAAGGCGGGTGGTGCCGGGTCGCCGGCGCGGGATGAGTTCGAGACCTTCGTCAGCGACCTCGCCAGCACGGTCGCCCAATCGGTGGAGGCCTGGCGCGTCAGACTCGGGGAGCGCATCGCGCGCTGGTCGGGCGAAGGTTACCGCACCGATCGCCTCGAGCGCGAGTTGGGGCGCGCCGATGCCCCGGACCTCGAGGCCATCGAGGGGACCTTCCTCGCCGACGTCGAGCGCCTGCGCGCGCTCGAACGGGAGGCGATTCGCCTCGATCCGCAACATGCCGGCCTTGCCATGTTCCGCGACCCCGAGCGCGTGGCCGATGCCGAGGCGCTGGTGGCGCGGGCACTGGCGGCGCGGGAACCGCTCCCCGGCCCGCGTCCCGGCTATCGCCTGCACGACCTGGTGCGGACCACACGCAACCGCGTCGCGATCCAGGCGGCGGCCACGGTGGCCGAGTCGCCGGGGGACCGCTTCAACCCCCTCGTCGTGCATGGCCCGCCAGGTTCCGGGAAGACCCATCTGGCGCATGCGATCGGCAACGCCGTGCGCGTGCGCGAGAAGGGCGCGCTCTCGATCGCCTGTATCAGCGCCGTCGATTTCGTCGACGAGTGCATCGACGCATTGCAGCAGGGGACGATCGAGCGCTGGCGCGCGCGCTATCGCGCCGTCGAGGTCCTGATCGTCGACGACATCCAGGCGCTGGATGGCAAGGAGCGCACACAGGACGAATTCTTTCACCTGTTCAACGTCCTGCAGCAGGCGGGGCGGCAGGTGGTGATCACCGCCGATCGCCCGCTCGCCGAGCTGACGGGATTGCAGCCGCGCCTGCGCTCGCGCTTCGAGGGAGGACTGGTGGCCGAACTCGGGGTGGTGGACGGGGTCGACCGCTCGGGGCGCAGCACCCCGGTGCCAGAGGGCGACGAAGCGGCGGCTCCGACCATTGACGCGGTGCTCGAGGAGGCGCTCGCTCCCGACGCGGAGAGCGTCGACTTCGACACGCTCGCCCGCGCGCCGCAGCCGCTCGACTCCTTCTTCTTCGATGCGGAAAAGGTCGTCGCCGAGTGGCCGGGGATCGAGGGGCGCGTGATGGAGGAGCTGCGCTGATGGCGATCCGAGGATCCCTGCGCGAAGCGTCGCTCCCCGACGTCTTGCAGCTGCTCGCCATGGGGAAGAAGAGCGGCTGCCTCAGTGTCACTCACCGGCACTCCTTCGGCAACATCTACTTTGACCGCGGGCGGATCAGCTACGCGTCCATCGTGAACCGGCGGGATCGGCTGGGCGACCTCCTGGTCAAGAACGGACTGATCACGCCGGCCGAACTCGACTCGGCGATCGCGCTGCAGGCGCAGCGCCCCAATCGCCGGTTGGGCGAGATCCTCATCGCCGAGCGCGTCATCGCGCGGGAGGAACTGCACCAGTACATCAAGCACCAGATCGAGGAAGCCGTCTTTTTCCTCTTCACCTGGACGCAGGGGACGTTCTCGTTCGAGGCCGACGTGCGCCCCGACGCGCAGGACATCGTCGTCTCCATCAATCCCGAGTCGCTCCTGCTCGAGGGGGCGCGACGCGTCGACGAATGGAGTCTGATCGAGAAGAAGATCCCCACCTTCGACCTGATCTTCTCGCTCGACCGCGATCACCTCGGGCAGAGCGAGGTCGTCCTCACGTCGGAGCAGGAACTCCTCGTCCCGCTGATCGACGGACGGCGCGACGTGGCGGCGATCATCGACGAATCCGGACTCGGCGAGTTCGATGTCGGGAAGGCGATCTTCGGGCTCATCACCGCCGGCTTCGTGCATCGCGTGGGACGGACCCGCGCCCCCGAGCAGGTGAGCAACGAGGCGCGAGTCACGGAGCACCGCAACCTGGGCGTTGCCTTCTACAAGACCGGGATGCTGGAGGAGGCGGTACGCGAGTTCCGCCGCGTGACCGAACTCAATGCTGGCGACGAGCACGGCGAGTTCTACCTTGGGCTGCTCGCCCTCCGTCAAGGGAACCTGGATGAGGCGGTGCGCACGTTGCGCGCGGCGGCCTCACGCCCAGGCGCGGCGCGCGGCGCCACCTACCTCAACCTTGCCTACGCCCTCGAGCGAGCCGGGC
>DAIESF010000393.1 GCA_027346425.1 Gemmatimonadota bacterium
GAATGAGGAATCACGGAATGAGCCGCGGGTCAGTCCGACACGCCGAAGCGTCCGCTGACCGCTGCCGACGGCCGTCCCAGGACTGCCGTCAGCACAGAATCGACACTCGAGCGCGTCACGAGCGCCCCAGCGCGCGTGAACACCGCACGACCCGATGAGTCGATCACCATCAACTGCGGTACCGCGCGCACACGATACAGCAAAGCGAGTCGAAGGCTCGGCATGGTGAGCACTGGCACGTCGAGCGAGAGGCTGTCGGCGTATCGTCGAACGAGTTCCGCCGAATCGAGGCCAATGAGAAGCAGGGCCCCTGAACGCCCGGTCGCGCTCGTGAGCTCGGCATCGAGACGTCGAAGCTGCTCGAGCGAAGCGCCGCAGTAACCGCACGTCGTGGTGAAAAAGAAGACGACTTGCCGCAGGTCGCCAGCCGGCGTTCCGACGAGAACGGAATCGCCGCTCACGCTCGTTGTCGTGAAGGCGGGGACCAACATTCCCGGATGCGGTTCCGTGAATCGTCGCATCAGTCCGCGATTGCGCGCCTCGAGCGTGCGAATCCGCAGGCCCAGCGCCATTACCGTCGCCGCCAGCGCGATCACGAATACGGCGACTGGCAGTGAGCGACGTTGTACGTTCATGCCCGACCCTCCCGATGTCCGCCACTCGCACCGACACCCACACGCCGCCTCGTACTCCATCGTAACTGCGCACGTGACAATGCGCACTGACCGTACGGGCCAACCGACCTCTACAAGCCCCCCACAGATGCGTTGCGTTCTAGCCTCAGCGTCACGCCCGCACCCTGTGACTCACGCCCAGGCGCGTCGCCGCACGACCTCGTCCGCGCCAGGATCTGCATGCGCAAGATCTCGAGAGCGGCCGGAGTCCCGCCTTGCAGGCGCAGCTGACCCGGGGTAGTGCCCGCGTAACTCCTGAAAAGATGGACGATCGCCGCGGAGCCATCGCGCCGTGTTCGCACGGCGACCTGCTCCAGAGTCATCCCAGCTTCATGGTATCGACACGCCACCAGAAGCTCGGCCCAGGCAAGCACGTACCTGGGCGAGCAAAGTCCAGCCCTGTCGATCCGGCGGTGCAGCGTGCGGCGTGCAACACCAACCGCGCGGGAAAGCCCCTCTCGGTCACGACACCAAGCAGATTCACGTATGGCAACGGTCAACACGCGCAGCGCGTGATGTGACAGCTCGCCGGTGAGCGCATGCTCGACCATCCGCGCAACGACTTCTCTGTCGCTTCGCGCACCGATGTGCGGCTCGTCATTTGCATACGGCTCACGGCGCGCCATGAGGCCGCACACTCAACGAAATCGCCCATGCGCCACGACTCCCCCGAGGGAGATAGTACGCATCCATCGCGCGCTGCGTCGCCGTGGTGCTCGACCATGCGGCCCGGAGCACCACCGTGCGGTTCCCTCCATCGCGCCGAACCGTGATCGCGCTCCCGATGGCGCGCGCCGGTGCCGCCGCGACCTCGAAGGCGGGAGCCAGCAGCGCCAGGTATGACGCGCTGCGCGCGGTCAACGACGGAATGGTCGCAATCGGCGTGTAGTGCCCCATGGCCACGCCGGCACCGGCGCTCCACCCGCGGCGCCAACGTCGACTCACCTCGAAACCTCCTGCGGGGCTCCACGCCGTGATGTCCGTGGCGCTCCGAGCGCCCCGATCCGTGGCCCGCTGCCACTGTCGTACCGCGTCCACCGTTATCGCCCCTCCCCACGCGGAACCGGTCGGCGACCACCGTGCATCTCCGTGAAGGGCCGCGCGACTCGCGTCGGATTCGAACTCCCGCGTTGTGGCCGGGCTTCGCACGCTGGTCCCGCGCTGCACCACGGCCGTGGCAACCGTCGAGAGCATCACGGCGCCCAACCGTCCCTGCGACGCAATGCCGAGGTCGTAGCCCGTGGTATTCCATCGCTGCACGGGCGTGTTGGCCGCCACGGCGCTCACTTGTCGTTCCCCTGTGCGCAGGCGCTGTACCCACGTGCTCCAGTCGATGCCACGCCATCGCCCGGCCGCATCGACGCCGATACCCTCACCCCATCGGTCGGCGCGTCGCAGGAATGGAGTGCTCGTCAGCGAGTAGTCCTGGGGATTCACATTCAGGAATCCGTCGAGCAGATACAGTCGGGCGGTAGCGGGATTCGCGAACACGTTCGCGGTCTCGTTGCGCGAGATGCGGCGCGCACTCACCCCCACGCGACCGTGCGCCCCGAGTGTTCGCGCCAGCCCCAAGCTGGCGCCGCCCACGGCGGCACGCCGGATGACAGCGATCGTGGATCCCCGCGCGTTGTCGGAGGTCCCGCTGTAGCCGAGCGAAATGCCCATCCGCCAGCGCCCGAGCGCGACGCCCTGCGCACCTTCGAACGTCACCCGCGTTCGGGCCGTCGCCGGCGCGTTGGTGTCAGTGGGGACGAAGGGACTCGACGGGTCTGGTAGCACGAACACGGCGCCGTTCCCCTCTCCCTGCTCACCTCGCTCGACCGCCGCGCGCCCAATCACGGCGCTTCGGTTGCCGAGACGTCGCCACCCGCCATACTCTGCCAGGAGCCGCGACATACGGCGGGGAGCCAACGGAGCGCGGTAGGTTCCCTGGATGCCGCTATTGACCAGCGAGAGCTGCGCATACGTCTCACGCACATCATCGCTCATTCCCGCAGGATTGCGCGCGCTCCACGCAAGGCCAACGACTGGCGCCGGGAGATCGAGGAGGTGCGGGGTCCGAAGCGGGCCAGGCGCCGGAAGTCCGACCCCACCAACGGTGCGCAGCGGAGTCCACGCCCAGCGCCACGGAGAGTCGCCCAACACGCCGGTGTCCTGCGCCGCGGCGGCCCGGCCGAGCGCGCCCGCAGGAATCGCGAACGCCGCGACAGACAGCGCTCTCCTCACGGCGCGCACACTCATCTTGCGAGGGCTCGCGGCATCAGCGGGAGCGTGACTTCGAGGCCGAATCGACTGCGAGGAAAGAGGCGCCCCAGGCGCCCACTCCGTGAGGGTTCACCCAGTCGATCGAGCGCATTGAATGCATAGAACGAGAGCCGGCCGCTCCCGAGAACTGTCTTGGTGAGTTGTACGCTGAGCAGCCAATCGGGTGGCGGCGACGCCGGAATGGTGACCAGCCCCTGCCTCGGCCGTCGCAGATCGGAGTACTGCGCCTCCACTCGCGCGCTCGCCGGCACCGCGACCAACTCTCCTGTACGGGTCACATACCCGCGCCACGCCAGCGTATCGGATGCCCCCTCCTGCACGTTGCGTTCGTGCAGGAAGTACTGCAGCGTCCCCGTGATGACGAGTCCGAGCGCAGGCTGATGGTGCACGACACGCGCAGTAGCCAGCGATCGTTCGCCACGCTGCCGATCGCCCCGCCAGTACGCCGTTCGTGACTGGCGTGCATCGAGCTGGAACTGCGCCAGTCGCGAGAACGGGCCGAAGTCGAGCGCGTCGTTCACGAGTCGCGTCACGGCCCACGCCCCTGTGATCTCTGCACGCAGGTGCAGAGCAGGAATCTCGGGCAGCGAGAACGTCCATTCGACTCCGGTATTGGTTATAGCATTGAGGTTCGCCGGTACATCCACGAATACCGGTACGGTGTCAGTCGACGTCGGCGTGGCGGAGTACGTGGGTGGACGTCCACTTCCGATCGTGGTATCGGAGAGTGTGAAGCGACCACGCAGCAGGTGCGATGGTCGAGCCTCGAAGCCCACGCCGCGCGTGTCATCGCGAAAGCCCACCACGCTCATGGCGGCGCCGCTGTGCCCGAGATCGATCTCGATCCCGACCTCGTGCTTGCGTGCGATCGCCAGTCCCAGTCGTGCATTCGTCGGGTCGACGATCGACGTCGTGAGCACCGCCAATCGCTCGGCGGGGTTCGGCGGGAACCAGTTCACGTTCACGACGTCGAAGTACTGCGGGGCGGGGTAGAGATCGCCCGTCGTCGGCTGCTTCGCGGTGATCCCCAGCCCCCCGCGCAGGCGGAGCCAGGGACGGGGTGCAACCTCGACGCTGATGCGAGGCTGGACTGCCGCATCCCGCGTGCTGGAGCTCCACCATTCTCCCGAATGCAGCGCGTCCACCCTGACACCCGCCTGGACGTCGAACGCGCCTCGCGTCCAAAGCGAGCGGGTCAGCCGCGCGTCCAGATATACCGCGCTCGACGCAACCGGTGGCACGGCGTCGAAGCGCCGAGGACGGTCGTAGCCGTTGATACCATTGAAGGCGACCTGCGGTGGCGACGCAATGTCGAATTGGTATCCGGCGCCGCCCGTCCAGTCTCGCCGTAACTCCACACCCGCCCGGAGTGTGCGCACACCGCCCCACGCGTCACCCGGAAGTACTCCCTCGGCGCGCGTGTACAGGTGCCACGGAAGCCCTTGCAGCTGCAAGGCCGCAAGGTACGTCCCTTGGACGAACCGCCCCACGCTCGTTCCGGGCGTCAGACGATCGGTGAACGGCTCCGCGCCGCGTATCACGTACTGCTGCGCGCGGCTCAACTGCCACTCGTGCTCCAGCGAGGCAGTGACCTCGAAGTGACGCCGTGCGGCCATCCCGAACCGCGCCCGCTCCGCCAGCCGCACCCCCCCGCTCCGATCTTCACTCGACAGCCCGGGGCGCACGTCGCGTTGTTCCGGTTCACTCCGATAGACCTGAAACGCGCTCAGGCGGGTGTCCAGCACGACCGGACCCTCATCGACCCTGGTTCCGAGAGCATTATCTTGCGCACGCGAGCCCCTCACGAGTCGGTGCGCGACATTCAGCGCCCCACGCCATACCGAGGCATCGCGTACTCCCGGTGCCACCTGGGTGCGCGTGAGGTCGGAGGTGATCGATACGTCCTGTCGTGCCGACAGCGCGCGACCGCTCGCCAACGCGCCCCCCGTGGTGCTTGGATCGAAGCGACCCACGACTTCGGTCGGGAGGGCGCCCGCCCGGGTTTCGATCACGATCGCGCCAGCGGTAAGGTCACCATAGCGCGCTGATGGTACGCCACGGATTACCTCAACGCGGTCGAGCATCGTGGCCGGGATTCGTCGAAGATCGATGCTCCCTCCCGCTGCCGTGCCAAGCACGAATTCGCCGCGCGGCCCGGTGGACTGGAGGTTCGCGTTGTTCGACATCGGAACGCCGTCCATCACGACGAGCGTCCCGAACGCGGACGTGCGCTCGGCAATCCCGCTCGGAGTGGGCACCGCGCGAAGCGACACCTGCTGCGTGCCCTCGAGGCCGGGAGTCTGCAGCGGAATGCCGGGGAGCAGTTCGAGCAGGCCAGCGAGGCTCACGGCATTCTGGACCTGGATGGCATCGCGATTGATCACGGTCGCAGTGCCGAGTTCGCCACGAGCTCGCCCAATGCCCTCGGCGGTAACCTGGACCTGGGGCATCTGCAGGGCAGTCCGCGCCATCTCCACGTCGCGCACGATGCGGCCGATCGCAGGGACGGTCACGGGAACGCGCGCGAGCGAATAACCGAGTGCCCGCACGACGAGGACCTGCGGCCCCGGAGGCACGGCGGCCAGCCGATACACACCGGCGCTATCGGTGCGCGCGCTCCGAGCTAGTCCATCAATCGAAACGGTCGCTTGGCCGATGCCGCGACCCGTCGCCGCCTCGACGACTCGACCGGTGATGAAGGCGCCTGCCTGGGCCTCGGCCCGGAGTGCGCCGAAAGCGAGGACACTCGCCCCCAAAAGACCACAACAGCCTCGTCGCGCCAGCCACCGCCGCAGGGATAGCATGAGTCCCTCCAATGCCTAGCAGCGCATTGCCGCCTCCTCCACATCACGCGCCGCGCCGGAGCGCAGTCGTTCGGCGCGGTCCCTCTCTCGCCTCATACCGATCGCCGGCGCATTGACCAGCCACGGCGGACTCGACTCGCGAGAGTATCGACGCGCCTGAACTCCGTGTCAAGCACCGGGGGTCGATGTTCACTCGCAGCGGGCGTATCGGGCCCTGCCTGCCTTCTCCCGTCGGTTCATAGTGGGGTGCACTCTGCTGGCGCACGCCGTCTAGCCGCACACTGCATCAGGTTGGCCCCCGGCAATCACTGCTTGGCCGGCACCGCCTCCATCAGCAGCCGCAACGCCGCATCCAGCGCCCGGTCGCCAGCACGCGACCCCGCGTACTTTCCGATGCGCACCACCACCATGTCGCGATCGGGGATGATGATCGTGCTCTGCCCCCCGGCGCCGCGGAACGAGAAGGCATCCTTCGGGATGGGATCGCCACCGTCGCCATTCACCCACATGAAGCCGCCGCCGTACACCGGGCGCCCATCGGCCACCCACGCCGGGGCCAGCGTCTTCACGAAATCGACGTACCCTTCGGGGAGAAGACGTTCACCGTTCCACACACCATCCTGCACATACAGGTTCGCCAGCCGCGCCCAGTCACGCGCGGGGAGGTACTCGGCCCCCTGCGTGAGGTTGTTACCGTAGGGGTCCGTCAGGAGCACGGCGTCGCGAATCCCGATCTTGTCGAACAGGTTGCGCTGCGGCCAGCTGCGATAGTCCTCGCCGCGCTTCTCCACCGCCAGGCGGATGAGGTAGTTGGCGAGGACCGGGTCGGTGTTGCGATAGCGCCCGACGGTGTTCGGCTTCCACTGCTGCGGGCGCGTGGCCGCCCACTCGAAGGAGTTGCCGGCCCCGGTGTAGTACCAGAGGTGGTCCGGATAGCCTAACGACTTGTCATAGTCGGGATCCTGCGGGGCACGGATGCGGAGCCCGCTCGACATCCGCGTGATGTCCATGATGCGGATCTCCTGGCGCGGGTCACCGGGTTGCTGCCACTCGGGGATGGGCGCTGGCTGGTCGAGCTTGTACTCGCCCATCTGGATGAGGCGCGCCAGTAACGTCCCGGTGAGGCTCTTCCCCATCGACCAGCTCTCGAGCGGGGTATGGATCCCGATCCCCGCGCCGTACCGCTCGCCGATGATGCGCCCCTTGTAAGTCACGAGGAACGCCTCGGTCATCGCCGAGTCGGGGCCGAAGCCGGTCTCGATCGCCTGCGCGACCCTGGCCGAGTCGACCCCCGCCGGCCACGGCGCCGGAGTGATGACGTCGCCCATCGGCCACGGCGTGGTTGCGGCAGCCGGGAGTTGGGGCTTCACGACGACCGGGGTGAAGTGTACCGAGTCCTCGCCCTTCGGGAGCGGAATGCACCCCTGGCTTCCATAGCGCCGCGCCGCGACCCACACCCCGGAAGGGAGCTTGAGGCGCACCGTCTGCGTGACGCGGTCGACGACGGTGTCGGTGACCACCTTCCGCTCCTCGGGCGGGCTGGTGAACCAGCCCACGTTGGCCGCGGCGTCGGCGGGGTCGAGCCCGGTGATGAAGACCGCGGCGCATAACGTCGTCGCGAATCCCGCGGTCGAGTGCTCCAGCGCGTCGCCCGGCGGCGGCGTCCACTCGCCCGGAAGCTCGAGCGAATCGCCGCGCGCGATCAGCGCCGCGCGCCGAGCGTCGGCATCGGACGGGGGCGGCGCAGGCTCCTCCCGTGAACAGCCGGCGGAGAACGCGACGAGGGCAGCGAGAGCTGCACCCTGCAGAAGCAACGATGGAGTGCGCACGCGACGATGAGGCTGGGGTGACACGGAAGGATCGGTGGCGCGAGGACAATGCGCGCTGGACCTTGCGCCGGCAACCGCTAGCTTCGCCGGGATTCTCCGAATGGGATCGACGCTGCCGCCGATGCTCATGCACCATGAGCAATTTCCCATCGGCGCCACGCGACACTTTGCATCGGACTTCAGGCCATGAGTTCGCACCCTCCCCTCGTCTCCCTCGCGCCCGGCGGCGCCCAACTCTCCCCCATCGTCGCCGGCGCTTGGCGCATGGCGTCGTGGAAGCTCGACGCGCCGGCTCGACTGCGCTGGATCGAGTCGGCGCTCGACCTCGGCGTCACCAGCTTCGACCACGCCGATATCTACGGCGACTACCAGGTGGAGGAGCTCTTCGGCGAGGCGCGCGCCCTCGCCCCGTCACTGCGCGAGCGGATGCAGCTCGTCACCAAGTGCGGAATCAAACTCACCTCGTCGCGCCGCCCGGCGCACCGCATCAAGTCGTACGACACCTCGCGCGAGCACGTCCTGGCCAGCGTCGACCAGTCGCTGCGCGCCCTTCGCACCGACCGCATCGACCTCCTGTTGATCCATCGCCCCGACGCACTGATGGATCCCGACGAGTTGGCGGCGACATTCAATGAACTACGCGCCGCCGGCAAGGTGCTGCACTTCGGCGTCTCCAACCACCTGTCGTCGCAGCTGGCGCTGTTGCAGCAGCGCATCCCCCTCTCCACCAACCAGCTGGAGCTGTCGCCGTTGCATCTGGCGGCGCTGACCGACGGAACACTCGACCAGTGCATCGCGCTTGACATCCGCCCCATGGCCTGGTCTCCGCTCGGCGGCGGGCGCCTCTTCACCGACACTACCGACGAGCAGGCGCACCGCGTGCGCGTCGTCCTCGGCGAGCTCGCCACCGACTACGACGTCTCGCCGGCTACCATCGCCTACGCCTGGATCATGCGGCACCCCTCGCGCGCGCTCCCCATCACCGGCTCGGGGCGCGTCGATGCACTGCGCGAGGCGGTGGCGGCGCTCGGTATCACCCTCACGCGCGAAGAGTGGTACCGGGTGTGGCGGGCGGGGGCGGGAGATCGCCTGAGGAGGCGTCGGTCACCCCGCCCCGGCGCGCGCCAGGCGTCAGCGCGCGCCGTCCGGGAGCGCGAAGGCGACGATGGCGTCGCCCTCGCCCCAGAGACTACCTCCGCCAGCCGCAATCACGACATACTGCCGCCCGCCGAGCGCGTAGGTCATCGGCGTCGCCTTGGCCCCGGCAGGGAGGTTGGCA
>DAIESF010000402.1 GCA_027346425.1 Gemmatimonadota bacterium
AGGGCGGTCGCCGCGTCGGGCTCGGCGCGCACGACCGCCAGCGGGAGTGCCGCACCAACGCGCGCCACGAGGTCGATCAACGCGAGCGCACGGCGGGCGGCATCGGCGAGCAACGCCGCCATCGCCTGCAACGGCAGCACGACCAGCGAGGCAAACAGGAGCGGTTGCGCCACGCCGAAGAGGGGGGCAGCGGCGACGTTCGTCACGAGCGCCGCGAGACTCACGCGCCCGAAGACCCAAGCCACCAGCGGCGCGGTCGCCGCCGAGGCCACCGTGGTCGCGACTATCGACTCGACGACCGTGCGGCGCCAGCCGCGGAACGACCCGGCGGCCCGGCGGGCGAGCCCGCCGCTCGCCAGCAGCCCGGCCATCCCGGCCACGCTCAACTGCCATCCCAGGTCGAGGACGACGCGCGGCTCGACGAGCGGGATCGCGCAGGACACGGCCCAGATCCCCCAAGGCGCGGTCGGACGCTGGCGGAGCCGGGCCACGACGCCCAGCACCAGCATCCCCGCCGAGCGCACCGCGGGAGGCGGCGCCCCGATGAAGAGGACGAACGCCATCGTCACACCTAACGACACGCAGTCGGCCGCCAGCGCTCCGGCACGTGCCGCCCACGCCATCGCCCGCACCGCGCCGGCGATGATCCCCACGTGCAGCCCCGACACCGAGAGCATGTGGATGATCCCGGCGTCGGCGAAGCGGTCGCGCACCGCGCGGTCGATGTCGTCGGCGTCGGCAAGGAGGAGGGCGCGCGCCAATGGCGCATCGGCACCATACAGCGCATCGATGCGATTGCCGGTCCAGGCTCGCCACCGCGCCAGCATTCCCGGGGGGCGTACCAGGCGAACCTCCCCTTCGCGCATGTCGAGCGCAGTGCCGCGCCGGGCGAAGACTCCCGTCGCGACGACCACGCTCCCAGTCGCCAGATGCTCCGAGCGGCTGCGCACGCGCACGCGTACTCCGCACCCGGGGCGCTGGACGACGCCACGCGCCGACCGCTCCGGGGAGAGGTCGGACAGAAGGCGCACGGTCGCAATCCCTCCGACACGCACCGCACGCGCGCAGGCGACGTCCTCCTCGCGGGCGAGATGCCCGCTCACGGCGCCGCCGCCGAAGGCGAGGGCGAGGGCGGCACCGTCCCATCGCCGACGCGGCGCGGCGAGGGCGAGGGCGAGGAGCGCGCCCCCCACTCCCCAAACGACGACGCCGCCGAATCCCGTGAAGAGACCGGCGGCGTACATCCCGAATGCCATGGCGACGAACGGCATGGCCCTCCTGCTCCCGGCGTTTAGCCCGAGGACGCCCCCCCGTTGGCGTCGGGTCGAGGATGGCGCGGGCGCGCGTACACCGTGCGCATGGCGTCGAGCACGAGGACGGCCAGTTCGGCCCGCACCTGCTCGTGCGACAGCGCCACACGGGTGATCGCTGAGCCAATCAGCGAACGGCTGATGTACCTGGGACGAGCTTGGTTCAGCGCGTGTGTAATGACGTCATCACGGCATTGCGCGCAGTGGCAAAAGCGTGCACGCCCGTGGGCCAGTCGATCGAAGACTTCACCTACTACTTCTTCCAGAGCGTTGTGCATCTGATCGCCAATGGATGCTGGGACCCGGCCGAGGCTCACCGCGGCGCAGGGGCTGCCGCACCAATGACGATCAGGCTGCCGGGGCGGGTCACACGGGGATGCGTGTCCCGCGCGCGGTGTGAGATGGGACACAACGCGTCCAGAGGGCGAGAAGACGAGCGCGGCGGGACAGAGTCCCGGCGCGTCTTCAGCCGGCGACGGGGAGGGGGTCGCGGGCGCGGACCACGGTGCCGGTGAACGTCGAACCGGTCGTCCCCGTGAGTTCCACCGTCAGGTACTGTCCCAGCAGCGACTCGTCGCCGGGAATCAACACCGTCTTGTAGTCGCGGGAGCGCGCCTGCAGGAGTTCGCCGCGACGGGCCGGCTTCTCCACCAGGACTTCGCGTCGCTCGCCCAGCAGCCGGAGGTTCTTCTCACGCGCGCCGGCCCGCACGACCTCGATGAGCCGTGCGAGCCGCTCGGCGGCCACCTCGTCGGACACCGTCCACTCGGCGGGCATCCGGGTGGCCGGTGTCCCCTCGCGCGGGGAGAACTTGAAGGTGTAGGCGTCGTCGAAGCCCACCGCGCGCACGGCCGACAACGTCTCCTCGAACTCCGCGTCGGTCTCGCCGGGAAAGCCCACGATGATGTCGGTGGTGAGCCCGATCCCCGGGACGCGCGCACGCAGGCGATCGACGCACGCCAGGTACTCCTCGCGCGAATAGCGGCGCAACATGCGCTTGAGCATGCTCGTCGACCCGGACTGCATCGGCAGGTGCACGTGCTCGCACACGGCCTCCACCTCGCCCATCGCGTCGACCACGGCGTCGCTGAAGTCGTTGGGGTGCGGCGAGGTGAAGCGGAGCCGGCGCACTCCGGGGACGGCCCCAACTGCGCGCAACAGTTCAGCAAAGTCGGCGCTTCCGTCATGGTACGAGTTCACCGTCTGCCCGAGCAGCGTGATCTCGCTGATCCCCTCCTCCACCACCTGCCGCGCCTCGCGAACCACGTCGTCGAGCTTGCGGCTCCGCTCCGCTCCGCGCGTGTAGGGCACGATACAGTACGTGCAGCGATAGTCGCACCCGCGCTGCACCGGGATCCACGCCTTGACCTTGTCGAAGCGACGCGGGGCGAAGTCCTCGTAGTGCTCCTCCATGTCGAACGACGTCTGCACCGAGCGCTCTCCGTCCCGCGCCTTGGCCACCAGCTCCGGGAGGGCCCGATAGCCGTCGGGGCCGATCACCAAGCTCACGTGACGCGCCTTGGTGAGCAGTTCGGGGCCCAGCCGCTGCGCCATGCATCCGGCAACGCCGACCACGCTTCCCGCCTTCATCGCCCGCTTGAGCTCGCCCAGCCGACCGATCACCCGCTGCTCCGCATGATCGCGAATGGCGCAGGTGTTGAGCAGGATGACGTCGGCCTCGTCGGGCGTCTCGACGGGGGAATACCCGGCGGCCGCGAGCTTGCCGAGCATCAACTCGGAGTCACTCACGTTCATCTGGCAGCCGTAGGTCTCGATATAGACCGTCGAGCGGGCGTCTTGCGTCATTCGGGATGGGCCGGGACCAGGGGGACCGCCACCAGCCGGTCGGCGTCTCCCACGAGCCGTACCGGGATCCGCGCCCCACGCGGCGGCGGCGGGTCGGATATGGCGACCGTAAGATAATCCTCGGTGAGCCCTTCCCGGATATCGCCGCGAATGACCACCAGGTCGGCCTCGCCTCCCGCGCGTCGTCCCCGGTGCGCACGCGCCTTGACCTCCCCGAGGACGCGCAGCTCACGCGCCCGCCGCTGCACCTCGTCCCCCGGAATGTGCCCGGACAGTCGTTCCGCCGCCGTCCCGGGGCGTCGGGAGAAGGGGAAGACGTGCAGGTATGTGACGGGGAGCGAATGCACCAGGGCGACGGTCTCCCGGTGATCGGCGTCCTCCTCACCGGGGAATCCGGCGATCACGTCGGCTCCGAGCCCAAAGACCGGGAGCGACTTGGCGAGCCGTTCGACGGCATGGGCGTAGCGCGCCGCGGTGTACCAGTGGCGCCCCATGCGCCGCAGCACGCGATCGCTCCCCGACTGCAGCGGGGAATGGAGGTGCGGGACCAGGTGGTCGGCTTCCGAGAACAGCTCCCGCAGGCGATCGTCCACCTCGGTGGCTTCGACCGACGTGAGGCGGAAGCGCGCCGACGGGACCTCGCGCACGAGGCGCTCCACCAGCAGGCCCAGGGTGCTCCCGATGTCGGCCCCGTACGTGCCGATGTGGATCCCGGTGATGACGATCTCCGGATGGCGCGCGGCAAGCTGTCGCGCCTCGTCGACGATGTCATCGGACGGGCGCGAGCGGTTGGCGCCGCGGGCCAGCGTCGTCGCGCAGAACGTGCAGTGTTCGTCGCACCCGTCCTGGATGCGGAGGAGGGCCCGTGTTCCGTGCTGCTGGGAGGCCACGCCTAACGACTCCGGTGGGAGCGCGAGGGCGCCGGCGATCGCCGCGAGGTCGGCGCCGGCCACCAGCTGCGCCACCGTTGGGAGGGCGCGCAGCGTGCCGTCGTCGCGCGCCGAGGCGCACCCCATCACGAGCGTCCGCAATGCGGGGCGTTCGCGCGCGGCGCGCCGGATT
>DAIESF010000426.1 GCA_027346425.1 Gemmatimonadota bacterium
CGCTTCGGCGATATCGTCCCTGTTGGTTCGCGGGCATGCGCCTATTCTCCGCGGCAACATCCCGGGTGAGGCAGACGTTGAGCATCGGCCGCGCGCGCGGCGGATTTCCCGCACTTCAACCAGATCCCGTCTGACATGAGCGATCGTCCTCGGTTACCGCAGATCATCCAGGGGGGGATGGGGATTGCCGTCTCCAACTGGCGCCTAGCTCGCGCCGTCGCTTCGGCGGGGCAACTCGGCGTAGTCTCGGGCACGGCGATCGACAGCGTGCTCGTACGGCGACTGCAGGACGGCGACGAATGCGGGAGCGTGCGCCGGGCCATGGAGCGTTTCCCGCTCCCCGAAGTCACGGCCTACGTGCTGCGGCGTTTCTTCAAGCCCGAGGGGCGCGCGCCGGGCGAGGCGTATCGCATGCTCCCGATGTATCGCCAGACGATGAGCCCACTGCGCCAGCAGATCACGATGCTGGCCGCCTTCGTTGAAGTCACGATGGCGAAAGACGGGCACGATGGCATGGTGGGGTTGAACCTCCTCACCAAGGTGCAGATGCCCAACCTGCCGACGCTGTACGGCGCCATGCTGGCCGGGGTCAACGTCGTGCTGATGGGAGCGGGGATCCCGCGCGAGATTCCTGGGGCACTCGACGCCATGGCCCGCCACGAAGTGGCGACGATGAAGTTCGACGTCGAGGGGCTCCCCTCGGGGCAGACCGAGTACCTCTCCTTCGACCCGCGCAAGCACAACCCCACTGCCGCCCAGACGCTCGAACGACCGCTGTTCTTCCCAATCGTGTCGGCGGCCTCGCTGGCGCAGACGCTGGCCCGCAAGTCGAACGGACGCGTGGATGGCTTCGTCGTCGAGGGGCCGACCGCTGGCGGGCACAACGCCCCGCCGCGCGGGCCGTTGCGCCTGTCGGAAACGGGCGAGCCGGTCTATGGGGAACGGGACGTGGTCGACATGGCGGCCATGCGCGAGATCGGGCTCCCCTTCTGGCTGGCCGGCGGCGCCGGATCACCCGAGGGGCTGGACCACGCCGTCTCGGTTGGCGCGCAGGGGATCCAGGTCGGAACGCTCTTTGCCTACAGCGAGGAAGCAGGCTTCTCCCCGGAGATTCGCCGCACCGTCGTCTCGGCGGCCGCCGAGGACCGGGTGACCGTGCGTACCGAGGTTCGCGCCTCGCCAACGGGGTATCCGTTCAAGGTGGCGATGATCGACGGCCTCCCGGTGCTCCACCAGCCGCGAACACGCGTCTGCGACCTTGGCTACCTGCGCTCGTCGGTGCACAACCCCGAGGGGGGGATCACGTACCGCTGCGCCGCGGAGCCGGTGGACCAGTACGTGAAGAAGGGGGGGGCGATCGAGGACACCGAGGGACGCCAGTGCCTCTGCAACGCACTCATGTCCTGCATCGGCATGGGACAGGAGCGCGAGGGTTATGTCGAGCCGCCGATCGTCACCAGTGGCGACGACGTGAGGTTCCTCAACCGCTTCCTGCAGGGACGCGATTCCTATCGCGCGACCGACGTGATCGCCTACCTCACGCGATCGGCGCTGGTCACGGTCTGACGGGGAGCACCTCCCAGCGGCACGCGCCAAATGCCGTCACGCCCTCACGACCGTCATGGTCCGTGCGGGCTTAGATTTCGGGGTCTCTTCCTTCCCCGCATGACGACGCCTCCCACGCCACGCCCGCTCCCGGTCCTGCGGGCGATGATCGATGCGCTGGACCGCGACCTGCTCCAGGTCGTCGCGCAGCGCATGACGCTGGTGGCCGAGGTGGCCGCGGCCAAGCGCGCGGGGGGGCTCAAGATTCGCGACATGTCGCGAGAGCAGGAGGTGCTGGTCGATCGCGCCCGGCTGGCGGAGGAACTCGGGCTCCCGCGCGGCGAGATGGAATCGCTCTTTCGCCTGCTGCTCCGGGCCAGCCGCGATCACCAGGCCGCCCTGCGCGCCGAGGTCCCCCCTAACGAGTCACCGCGCACGGTGGCCATCATCGGCGGACGCGGCAAGATCGGCGGAGTGATGGCGCGGCTTTTCGCCGACCTGGGGCATCGTGTCCTCATCGCCGACGTCGGCACCGAGGTGAGCGCGGTCGATGCCGCGGCGATCGCCGACGTGGTCGTCATCAGCGTCCCCATCGACGTGACCGAGGCAGTGATTCGCGAGGTGGGGCCGCAGGTGCGCGAGGAGGCGCTGCTGATGGACGTGACGAGCGTGAAGGAGGCGCCGATGCGCGCGATGCTCGCGTCCACGCGCGCCAGCGTGCTGGGGACGCATCCGATGTTCGGCCCGAGTGTCCACACCCTCCAGGGGCAGCGAGTCGTCCTCTGTCGTGGGCGGGGCGACGCGTGGGCCGACTGGATCGCGCAGACGTTCGTCGCGCGGGGGCTGGTACTCACCGAGACCACGCCGCGCCAGCACGACCGGGCGATGTCGGTGGTCCAGGTGCTCAACCACTTCCAGACGCAGGTCCTCGGCCTCACGCTCGCCCGCCTCGGGATCCCGCTCGAGGAGACGCTGCGCTTCACCTCGCCGGCCTACCTCCTCGAGCTGTACGTGGCGGCCCGCCACTTCGCGCAGTCGCCAGCGCTCTACGGCCCGATCGAGATGCGCAACCCGCGCAGCGGCGAGGTCACCCAGGGATTCGTCGCTGCAGCGCGCGAGCTGGGCGACATCGTGGCCAGCGGCGACCAGGCCTCCTTCGATGCAATGTTCGACGAGGTACGAACCTTCTTTGGCGATTTCACCGGCGAGGCGCTCGAGCAGTCGTCGTACCTGATTGATCGGATCGTGGAGCGCGCGTAGGGCGGTCCACGATCCAGAAGACGAGAGGACGAGAAGACGAGAAGACGAGAGGGGGGCTACACGGCGTCGGAGAGGGACGTGAAGTTGAAGTCCTTCACTCTCAGGCTCGGCATCACCCGGCCGGCGGAGGTGCGCTCGGCCGTCCCCAGCTCCTCGATCTTGTTCAGCATGAACAGGGGGCTCTCGTTCCACCTGAAGTTCTTGAGCGAGCGGGTCACTTTCCCCTTTTCGATCAGGAACGTCCCGTCGCGGGTGAGCCCCGTCAGGAGCACGCTGCGCTGGTCGAGGAACCGGATGTAGAAGAAGTGCGTCACGAGGATCCCGCGCTCGGTGCCGGCGATCAGCTCCTCGGTGCTCTTCGTTCCGCCCACCATCTTGAGCCCGCCGGGGAGTCCGCCGCCGAAGCCACCGCCGCCCCCGAAGCCGCCTCCGCCGCCCCCCGTCGGCTGCACCCCCTGCTTCTGCGCCCAGAAGCGTGAGTACGAGAGCTGCTTGAGCACGCCGTTCTCGACCCAAACGCGGCGCCCCACCGGGAGCCCCTCACCGTCGAACGGCTGGGCGAGGAGGTCGGGGTCGGCGGGATCGGAGTAGATCGTGACGCGCTCGTCGGCGATCTTCTCGCCGAGGCGCGTCCCGCCGCCGCGTTTGGAGAAGGTCCCGCGCCCCTCGTCGGCGTTCCGCGCGTTGAGGGCGCCGGTGAGGAGGGGGAGCATGTCGGCCACGGCCTGCGGCTCGAGGACGACCGTGTACATCCCGGGTTCGATCGCCTGCGGGTTTCGCGATGCCACCGCCTTCTGCGCGGCGACCGCGCCTAACGCCGCGGGATCGATGAGCCCCCAGTCGCGCGCGCCTGCCGAGGCCCATCCGGAGCCGGTCGCGTCGGGGGTACGGACAGTGGTGCCAAGGTTGGCGTCGGTGGAGCGGTGGTAGGCAAACAGTCCCTTGCTGGTGGCGATGGCGGTCGCGCCGGCGTTGGCCTCGAGGAATCCGGCCACGAAGAGGTCGCCGACGCCCTTCCCCGTCTCCGTCACGCGCTGCAGCACCTGCTTGACTGCCGCGGCGCGCGCCTCGGGGCCGAGGGCGGCGGTCCGTTCGATGAAGGCGGGGACACTCGCCTGGGCCTGGGGTCCCAGCTCGGGCATCAGCTCCGGATCCTCGGGCGAGAGGCGCGCGAGGCGCTCGGCCAGGTCGACTGTTCGGCGCAGCGATGCGTCGTCGAGAACGTTGGTCGAGGCCGAGGCGCGGCGCCGTCCGATGGTGCTGATCACCGTGACCGACGTGTCGGTGATCCCCCCCGAGGTGGTGATCTCGTTGCCGGCAAAGCGCGTGTTCCCGCTCCACCCGCTGCTGATGTTCACGCGCATCTCGTCGCCCTTCCCCATGGCGAGGACGCGGTCGGCGAGCGCGCGGGCCGCGTCGCGGGAGAGGATCGGCGTGGCCTGGGCGGTGAAAAGGGAGCGCGGCATCAGGCGTTCCTCCCCGTGTTGACGATGTTCACGGCGCGGAATCGCGCCGGGACGCAGCCGTGGCTCACCGAGTTCGACTGGCCGGGTTCACCCTTGCCGTCGCCGAACGACCCGCCTAACCAGTAGCTCGACTTCCCCCCGATCATGTCCATGCTGTTCCAGAAGTCGGGGGTGCGGCTCTGGTAGGCCACATCCTTGAGCATCCCGGTGATCTTCCCGTTGCGGACCTCGTAGAACACCTGCCCCGAGAACTGGAAGTTGTAGCGCTGGTGGTCGATGGACCACGAGCCGCGGTTCTTCACGATGATCCCGCGCTGCGTGTCGGCCACGATGTCGTCGAGCGAGACGTCCTGCTCGGCGGGGAGCAACGAGACGTTCGGCATCCGCTGGAACTGCACGCTCGACCACGAATCGGCGAACGAGCAGCCGTGCGACCGCTTGACCCCGGTAAGGTCGGAAATCCAGGCTGCCTGCTCGCGCGTCGTCTGGTAGTCCTTGAACATCCCCTTGTCGACGATGAGCCAGCGGTCGGCGGGGACCCCTTCGTCGTCCCACGCGACGCGTGCCAGCGATCCGTCCTGGGTGCGATCGCCCTGGATGTTCATGAAGGCGGGGCCGTACTTGAGCTTCCCGATCTGCTTCTCGGGCGGGGCGATGAACGACGTCCCCGCGTAGTTGGCCTCGTACCCCATCGCCCGGTCGAGCTCCGTGGGGTGACCTATCGACTCGTGGATGGTGAGCCAGAGGTTCGTGGGATGAAGGATGAGGTCGTAGCGCCCCACCTCGACCGACCGTGCCGTCAGCTTTTCGGCGGCAAGCGACGCCCACTGCGTCGCGTTGCGCACCATGTCCAGCGATTCGATGTACTCCCACCCCTCGCCGCGGGGGGCGAGTTCCTCGGTGTAGCTCTGGAACTCGCCGTCGCCGATGGCGGTCGCGGTGAACTGCGGCCCCACGCGCACGAAGGTTTGGGTGACGAGCGTTCCGTCGGTGGTGGCGAGCGTCTTCTCCTCGCGCAGGAGCGACATCCCGGAATTGACGAACCGGACCTTCGGCACCTTGAGCGCCGCCTCGTTCGCCGCCAGGAGCAACGCCACCTTCTCCTCGATGGGGACATCGACCGGATCGCGGGTCACCGGTGTGCGCCACGTCCCCTTGACCGGGGTCACCGGCGCGAGTTCGATCGGACGCCGTTGCGTGGTGCGTGCCGCGCGCGCGAGTCGCGCCGCCTCGCGCGCGGCCTGCTGCGCCCCTTCCCTGGTCAGGTCGCTGGTGGCGGCAAAGCCCCAGCTCCCCTGCACCAGCGCCCGCACGCCGATCCCGTAGGATTCGGAGTCGTTGACCCCGGTGACCTGACGCTCCCGCGTGGCGACGAACTGCCGCCGATAGCGCCCGATACGCGCGTCGGCGTACGACGCCCCGGCGTCGCGCGCGGCGTTGAGCGCCTCCATCGCGAGGTCCTCGACGAAGGCATCGGTCCCGGGTGCGCGCGTGTCGTCACCGAGCGCGCCAGGCGGGACGAGGAGCGCGCCATGCCGGGGGGGACGCACACTCGCGGCGGCGAGGGCGGCAGCGGCGGAACCCTTGAGGAAATCTCGACGACTGTGCATGGGGGTCTGGAAGGCGAGAAGACGAGAAGACGAGAAGACGAGAAGACGAGAAGACGAGAAGACGAGAAGACGAGAAGACGAGAAGACGAGAGCACGAGGGATCTCGCACTGGCGCCCTGCCTACATGCGGGGGCGGATGGACTTGCCGGTGCCGGTGGTGGCGCGCTCCGATTCGTGTAGCGCGACGGCACCGTTGACGACGACGGTGTTGATTCCGACCGGGTACTGGAACGGTTGTTCGTAGGTGGCGGTGTCGGCGATGCGCTGGGCGTCGAAGACGACGATGTCGGCGGCCAGTCCGACCTTCAGTGTGCCGCGATCGGTGATGCCGAGCCGGGAGGCGGGGAAGGCCGACATCTTGTGAATGGCCTGCTCGAGCGAGAGCGCTTTGCGCTCGCGCACGTAGCGCCCGAGGACGCGCGGGAAGCTGCCGAGTCCGCGCGGGTGCGGGCTCCCGCGGCGGGTGGGGCCGTCGACGGCGAAGGCACCGCCGTCGCTGCACACCATCCCCAGCGGGTGGGCGAGGATGCGGTCGAGGTTCTCCTCGCTCATCGCGAAGCCGACCATGCCCACGTTGAGGTTGCTGCGCCGGAGCAGCCCGACGGCCACCTCATACGGATCCATGCCTAACGACTTGGCATAGGCCCCGAGCCGCTTCCCCTCCGCGGCGCGGTCCTCGGGGGCGCGCACCGAGGCGATATGGACGTTCTCCCACCCGCCGATGAGCTCCACCTTGCCCAGCGTCTCGGCGCGGACGCGCGGCGCCGACGCCGCGTCGTCGAGGCGGGCCAGGAAGGCGGCGCCCCCGCCGTCGCGGCTCCAGACCGGGAAGAGGTTGGTGAGCCCCGTCTGGTATGCCGTGTAGGGATACCGATCGAAGGCCACGTCGAGCCCCTCGCGGCGAGCCCCTTCGATGCGGCGGAACGCCTCGTCCAGCTTGGGCCAGTTCCGCGGCCCCTGTGTCTTGAGGTGCGAGATCTGCAGCGGACAGCGCGCCCCGCGCGCCACGGCGATCGACTCGTCGATCGCCTCGAGGAGCCGATCGTCCTCGTTGCGCATGTGCGTGGCGTACGGCAGTCGGCGCGACGCCAACGGGCGGCAGAGGGCGATGAGTTCGTCGAGCGGGGCGAAGGCCCCGGGTGTGTATTCCAGCCCCGACGACGCGCCGCATGCGCCGTCGGCGAGCGCCTGCTCCACGAGAGCCACCATGCGCGCCATCTCGTCCGGGGTCGCGGGGCGATCGTCTTCTCCCACGACCTTCTCCCGCACCGTCCCCAGCCCCACCATCGCCGCCATGTTCACCGCGGGACGCATCGCGTCGACCGCGGCGAACCAGGCGACGAATGAACCACTCTCGGGCGGATCGCCGGCGCGCCCGGCCCCCCCCCACGCCCGCGAACTCCCGTCCTGTCCCCCGACGAGCGTCGTGATTCCCTGACGCACCACCGACTCCACACGCGGATCCTCGCGCATGTTTCCCTCGCCATGAGAGTGGATGTCGATGAAGCCGGGCGCGACGACGAGGCCACGGGCATCGATCTCCCGGCGCCCGCGCTCGCGAATGCGCCCCTCCACGGCAACGATGCGACCGTCGCGCACGGCCACATCGCCCGCGCGAGCGGCCGCACCGGTCCCGTCGTGAATCGTTCCTCCGCGGATCACGAGGTCGTGATCGTCGCGTCGCGTCCAGACGGCGGGAACGCCCGCGATCGCGAGCACGGCTCCCGTCCCGGTCGTGACGAACTCGCGGCGTGTCGGTGCGGTGTCGCGATCGATGGGACGACGTTCGGTCATGGCCTGTTGTGGAAAGGAGACAAGCGGAATACGCCGAGGGGGAGAAGTAGCGTTGACGACGCCAAACCCGCCAGCCGTGGCCGCGACGCCTGACTCCCCGCTAACGTATAGCGAAGCTCCACCCACTCCTCGCGCGCGACTTCTCCCTCCAATTCTCATGGCATCGTCGGGCCCCCGTGCCGGATCGGTACGCTCGAAGCTGGTGGTCAACACCATACTCGCCGCGTCGTTCGTCGCCCTCCTGCTCCCGTCGGTGACGCGGATCGCGATCCATGAGTGGCTCTCGATCGCGTTCTGCCTCGTGGTGGCGCTCCATCTCCTGTTCAGCTGGAACTGGATCGCGAACGTCTCGCGCCGCCTGCTCGCCACGCTACGCGGGGAGGTGCGCTTCAACTACGCCTGGGACTTCCTGCTCTACTTCACGCTCGCCGTGGTCATGGTCTCCGGTCTCCTCGTCTCCGAGGCCGTGCTTCCGGCGATCGGCTTCCCGCGCTACCGCGATCGATTCTGGACGATGACACACGCGGTCTCGTCGGACGTCATGATGGTGATGGTGGGGGTGCACCTGGCGATGCACTGGGAGTGGGTGACGACCGCGGTGCGGCGATTCGCCGGCGGGACGCTGACTCGCCCGGCACCACGCGCCGACGGTGGCAGCTGGTGGATCAGGCCGATCGCCTTCCTCGCCGTGGTGGCGGTCGTCTTGTCCGGGATCTCTCTCACGCTGGGTGCGACCCCGATGGCCACGCGCATTCGTCGTGAGGCGGAAGCACGCCGCGCCGCCCGCGCCGCAGCACCTGCCCCCGCTGTGAGCGGCGCTGGCGCCGGGGGATCGGCAGCGGACGGACCAGCGGTCCCCTCGGCGGGGCAATCGGCAGCCGCGCCAAAGAAGGGCCCGCGCCCGCCGCGACTCGCGCGAATCCCCCTGCGCACCCACCTACTCCGGGGCGGGCGCACGCTCGCCGTCTACATGGGGCTCCCTTTCCTTCTCACGCTCGTCGTGCTGCGGGTGGCGCGGCGATCTCGCGCCACCCGTCAGGCGCACCCAGCCGACCCTCTCGATGAGAGCGGCGAGTAGCAACCACCTGCGCGGCGCCATCACGTCACCATTCGAAGGAGTGCGATATGCCAGCTGCTCCCCCGCTCCGTCGCCCGCTACCGTCGCGCCCAGCGATGATCCGCATGCTCGACGAGGCATTCCATGGCCCGGCCTGGCACGGCCCGTCGGTGACGGTGGCACTCAAGGACGTGTCGGCCGAGCACGCGCTGTGGCGCCCCGGCCTCGGGAGACCTAACATTTGGGAGCAGGCGCTCCATTGCGCCATCGGCAAGCACCTCGTGGCCGACCGCCTCGATCCCGCGCGGCGATCCCGGTTCCCGCGGCCGCGAAGCTCGTCGTGGTGGTCCCCGGCCCCCGCCATCGCCGATATGGCGGCGCGCGAGCGCCAGTGGCGCGACGACCTCGCCCTGCTCGACGACTGCCACCAGCGACTCCTCGACCGGTTGCGGCGCACCCCGCTGGCCCGGCTCCGCGAGCGGCACGCGGGGAGCCGGTACGTGCTGGGGGAGCAGGTGGTGGGGATGGCGCTGCACGACGCCTACCACGCCGGGCAGGTCGCCCTCGTCGCGCGTCTCGCCGAGTCGGCCGGTCGTTAGGCATCTGGGGGGCGCCGAGTCGTCACGCGATTCGGGCGCCCCGCGGTGCCGGCGGCACCCCCTGCCACCCGGGAGGCGCCGATCGCGTGCGCGCAGCACATGATGCCCCATGCGCACGATCCTTCCATCAGCCGCCGTCCTCCTGCTCGCCTGCGGGAGTGCCCCCCTCGCGCCCACAGCGACGGGAGGTACTCGCATCCTGTTCATCGGCAACTCGCTGACGTACGTCAACGACGTCCCGTCGATGGTAGCGGCGATCGGGCGCCAGGTCGGCGACCGCGATATCGCGGTGGCGATGGTCGCCTTTCCCAACTACGCCCTCGAGGATCACTGGACCGAGGGGACGGCGACGCGGGCGCTGGCGCAGCAGGACTGGGAGTTCGTGGTCATGCAGCAGGGACCCTCGTCGCTCCCCGAGAACCGCGTCTTCCTCGAGGAGTGGACGCGGCGCTTCGCCCCCGTCATTCGCGCCGCCGGTGGCGAGCCCGTGCTCTACCAGGTCTGGCCGCAGGTCCTGCGCCGAGGTGACGCCCCGGCGGTCCTCCTCTCGTACGCCAATGCGGCCGCCGCCGTCCGAGGGCGACTGGCCCCAGCAGGGGCGGCATGGGACAGCGTGCTGGCGTCGCCCCACCCGCTCGCGCTCTATTCGAGCGACGGCCTGCACGCATCGGCGTATGGGAGCTGGCTGGCAGCAGTGGTGATCTACGCGACGGTGCGACGGATCGACCCGCGCACACTCCCCGACACCCTCCCATCACTCGTCGCCGCCCCGCCCCTCTCGCCGGCACGCGTGCGCGAGATTCTCGGTCGCACGTCGGCGGCGATGTCGGCCGCCGCTGCCCCCAGTTAGGTATCGGCAACGGTGATCGCTGCCATCGCTACTTCCGGTTCGCCCCCAGCATCACCGGCTGCACCCACGCCTTCTTCCCGTTCGACTCGAGGACGACCGCCCGCACGTATCCCTCGTCTCCCTGGATGTCGTAGACCGCCGAGTTGGCCCCGCTCTCCGCCAGCACGCGTCCGTCGCGCCCGATGAAGCGCGTGGTGTAGCGACTCCACGACTCGGGCTTGATCTCGACGACGATGCGCGACGTGGAACGCTGGACGTCGGCCAGTTCGACCCCCGTGCTGGCGTAGAAGTCGCCATTCTCAAGCGCGGTCAGCACCTCGCGCGCCCCCAGGCGCGGTGCGCGCACGACGACCCACCCACGCCCGGGCCCCGACGCCGACGGATCGCCCGGGCGCTTGAACTGGTGCGCGTCGTCCGTGGCCAGGCCGTACAGCAGCTTGCCTGACGAGAGGATGATGTCCCACATCGCCTCGAGCCCCGGCATCCCACCGCCGCCGAGGTTGTTGACCATCGGGTGCCCGTTGAAGATCTCGAAGAGGCGGTCGTTCTTCACGCGCGCGATATCGGCGGCGCTCACCGACCATCCGAAGTTGGGGTGATTGAGGTGGGGGACGCCGTTCGCCGCGCGGATGGCATCGATGTCCTTCTGCAACGCGTCGGCAATGGTCGTCCCGCCCTGCGGGCGCACGAGACTCTGCACCGCGAGGCCGTTGATGTGCAACGGCTTGTCGCCGACCTTGTCCGTCACCTCCTCGCCGGGGATGATGAGGAAGC
>DAIESF010000442.1 GCA_027346425.1 Gemmatimonadota bacterium
CGATCAGCGCCCTGCGATACGAGTAGGTCAGACCGTCCGGCGCATCATGAGGGGGAGGCGGCCTGACAGGCCCCTCCCCCTTCCCGTCTCCCGTCTCCGCAACACGTTTCGATATATCTTGCGATATATCGCACTTAACGATATATCTCACGATACATCGCCACGATATATCGGAGGTCGCCATGTTTTTCGATTGCGGATCGAATGATCCCCCGGGCTCGTCGAGGGGGCGCTGGAGCTTCGGCCCAGACGTGTATGGCTTCGTGTGGGGCGGCGGAAGCCGCAAGCGCGGCGGACCGCGCGGCGGGCGCATGTTCGAGCAGGGGGACTTGAAGTACGTCATCCTCCAGCTGCTGGCCGAGAAGCCGAGGCACGGCTACGAGGTCATCAAGGAGCTCGAGGAGCGTTTTGCCGGGGCGTATGCCCCCAGCGCCGGAACGGTCTACCCCACGCTTTCGCTCCTGGAGGATCTGGGCTACGCCACCGTGACTCCCGAGGAAGGGGGGAAGAAGATCTACACGATCACGGACGAAGGGCGGGCCTACCTGGAGCAGAACCGGTCGGCGGTCGACGACATCTTCGAGCGTATCGCCGAGCTGGGGGCGTCGTTCCTGAGCGACGGGATGGTCGAGATCAACCGAGCGATGGGGGCGGTGGGGCGCGCGGCGTATGCCCCAGCCTCGCGCTACTTCAGGGACCCGGAAAAAGTCGCGAAAGTACGCGAAGTGCTCGAGCGCGCCGCCCGCGAAATCGACGAGCTCGTCAGAGTGAAGAGCTGAACCACGCGCCACTCGACGACGGGGGTCGGAACCAGCGCCGTCGATGTGCTCGAATGTTGGCTGGACGCTGGGGGGTTCGACGCTAGATTAAAAACGGGCCGCGGTGAATGCCGCGGCCCGTTTTTTCGTCGCCTTATCGAGCGGGCGTCGAGAACAGACCGTATTCCCAGTGTCCGCGGCCTCGCGCCGCGAATGACGCACCCATAATGAGCGCAGATTCCGCCCCCGCCAAACCCGCGGAGGGCGACAGTACCAGCACGCGCGCTGCCGCTCCCGGTTCCATGAGTACCACCGGGACAATGACCGTCGAAGCGCCGGTTCAATTGCAGCGGCACCATGCGCCGTCGAACCCCACCGGCAAGCGACTCGCTCTCCTCACGCTGACGGCGCTGGGGGTGGTGTACGGCGACATCTGCACGAGCCCCCTGTACGCGATGAAGGAGGCGTTCAAGCCGGAGTACGGGCTCGCCCCGTCGCAGACCAACATCTTCGGGCTCCTCTCCCTCATCGTCTGGGCGCTGATCCTCGTCGTCAGCGTGAAGTATGTGGCCTTCATCCTTCGCGCCGACAACAATGGCGAAGGGGGAGTGCTCGCCCTCCTCGCCCTGATCCTCCAGCAGCCGGACGACGGATCATGGCGCATGCGCCGCATCTTCCTCGTCATGCTCGGGCTGTTCGGTGGTGCCTTCCTGTACGGTGACGGCGTCATCACGCCGGCCATCTCCGTCCTCGGCGCGGTCGAGGGGCTCGAGATCATCTCGCCGCAATTCGCCACCTACGTCGTCCCGCTGGCCTTCATCATCATCGCCACCCTGTTCTACTTCCAGTACCACGGCACGGCGCGCGTGGGGGGGATGTTCGGGTGGATCATGCTCGCGTGGTTCCTCAGCATCGCGATGCTCGGTGTGCGGAGCGTCGTCTCTCACCCGGAAATCATCGGGGCGGCAAATCCGTGGTACGCCATCTCGTTCTTCCTCGCGCATCCGGGGCGCTCGTTCGTGGTGCTGGGCGCCGTGGTACTGGTCGTGACCGGTGGGGAGGCGCTGTACGCCGACATGGGGCACTTTGGCAAGCGCCCGATTCGCGTCGCCTGGTTCGCCCTCGTCCTCCCCGCGCTCGTGCTGAACTACTTCGGGCAGGGGGCGCTCGTCCTGCGGAATCCCGCGGCGGTGGAGAATCCGTTCTATCTCCTCGCCCCGGAGTGGGCCCTCTTCCCGCTCCTGGTCATCGCCACGCTGGCGGCCATCGTGGCCTCGCAGGCGCTGATCTCCGGCGCCTTCTCCCTGACGCAGCAGGCGGTGCAGCTGGGCTACACCCCGAGGGTCACGATCATCCACACCTCCAAGCAGGAAGCGGGACAGATCTACATCCCCGAGGTGAATGTGGCGCTCGCGCTCGGGACGCTCCTCCGGGTAGCCGGCTTCCGCTCGTCCACCGCGTTAGGCGCCGCCTATGGCGTGGCCGTGACGGGGACGATGTCCATCACCACCGTGCTGTTCTACGCCGTTGCGCGGCGACAGTGGCACTGGTCGGCGCTCAAGGCCGGGGCATTCCTCGCCTTCTTCCTCATCATCGACCTCGGCTTCTTCGCCTCCAACATCCTCAAGATCCCGCACGGGGGGTGGGTCCCGCTCGTCATCGCGGTCCTGGTCTTCACGCTGATGACCACCTGGAAGCGCGGCCGCATCCTCCTGCGCATCAAGCTGCTCGACCGCACCCTTCCCATCGCATCATTCGTCGAGAGCCTCTCCCATGGGGGCCCGGTGCGCGTCCCCGGCACGGCGATCTTCATGACCTCGGAATCGGAGGGGACACCGGTCGTCCTCCTGCACCACCTCAAGCACAACAAGGTGCTGCACGAGAAGGTGATCCTCCTATCGATCCTCTCGCGGCAGGTCCCCGAGGTGCCGAGTGCCGAGCGGATCACGGTGGAGCCCTTGCAGCAGGGGCTGTACCGGGTAAAGGCGCAGTACGGCTTCATGGAAACGCCGAACGTCGAGGACATCCGCGCCCGGCTTGGCGAGGCCGGCATCAAGACCCGCCGCATGGACACAACGTACTACCTGGGACGCGAGGACCTGATCTGCGCCAACGGCGTGGGGATGTCGCGCTGGCGCAAGAAGCTCTTCGCAGTCATGGCCCGCAACTCCCGCTCGGCGACGCAGTACTTCGGCATCCCGGCGAATCGCGTGGTCGAGCTCGGGACACAAATCGAGTTCTAGGCGACGAGACGACGAGGCTGACCGCCTCACTCCGGCCACGACCAGCCGCGTAGCGAATAGAATCGGCGGCGCGGCGTGGCGTACAGCGGGTGGATACCGTTGCGCCTGCACCACCAGAAGTGGTACGTCGTCCCGATCAGCGCCGCCCCAGGGGGACGGCCAACGCGGCGTGCCCCAGGCTTGGCTGCAGTCCGAGGGTGAGCGCTGCAATCATCCCCCACTTGAGCAGCCGGCGCCATCGCGGGGTCTCGACCTCGAACACCCCGAAGCATGTGGTCCCCACGATGGCGAGGATGAGCAGGACGCTGAGTTCAAGTTCCATGGTGCGGGCAGGTCAGAAGGTGATCCGGTAGAAGAGCGAGACGTTCCGCCCGGCGGCGGGGGCGAAGTCCTTGGTGCGACTCGTCGCGTCGCGATAGAGCCGGTCGCCCAGGTTCTCGCCGCGCAGCACGATGGAGTGCACCCGCGCGCCGGTGACGATGCGCATTCCCGCGTGCGCCTCGAGGAGGGTCACCGCATCCGTCGCGACCTCGTCATGGGAGACGCGACGCTGGGCGAAGACGTGTCGCACCCCTCCGCCCAGCTGCAGGCGTCCGTCGTCCCACCGCGCGGTGCCGCCCAGGCGCGCGGGTGGCATGAAGGGAAGCGTTCCGCCCCGGTCGTCGACCGCGCGCAGGAAGTCTGCGGTGAGGGTACCCACCAGGTGCCGCGCCACCGCCCCCTCGATGCTCGCCTCGCCCCCACGCAGGCGCGCCTCGCGCTGCGAGACCATCATGAGGGGAAGCGTCTTCGCCGGCGAGCCCGGGAGCTGCACCGTCGTATCGCGACCGGTAGGGTAGAGTCCGATCCAGCCGTCGATGCGGGAGGCGAAGAGCGCCAGCTGGGCTCGGAGCGCGCGCCGTTCGACGCGGAGCACCGCGTCCACGCCGCTGGTCCGTTCCGCGTCCAACGATGGATTGCCGATTTCGAACGCTCCGGTGCCCGCGTGCCCGGCGCGCGAGAAGAGTTCCTCTGGAGAGGGGACGCGCGTCGCGCGCGCCACATGCACCGCCACCGACACCTCGGGCGCCAGCGGAATGGCCCCCCCGACCGATGCCGACAGCGTGGTGAAGCGGCGGGCGATGGAGGGACCAAACGACGGCGACGTATCGCTCCCGCTCGTCACGTGCTCCAGCCGGACGGCGACCGGGAGGCGGAAGGCGCCCCATCCTGACCCCGCTCCCCTCCGTGGCCCGAGCTCCTGGAAGGCGAAGGCGGCGTATGAGCGGTTGCCGTTAGGCGGCGTGAGCGCCTGGCTCCCCGTCACCCCGTTCCGCCGCACCAGCGCGGAGACTCCAATCGCGCCATCGCGCAGGAGCCCCGCGGGGCGCGTGCGGGCCACCAGCTGCCCCTGCTGCGTTCGCAGGGCCAGGGCGGTCGCCACCGCGCCGGCCACCGTGACCTCGTCGTGCTCGTACCACTGCGCGGTGGCGTCCATCCGTACACGGATGAACGGGCCGCTCCCGGCACGCTCGGCGCGCACCGACAGCTCGTCGCGCACCCCGCGCAGGCGTACCCCCTCGGCCGCGCTGCCTCGCCACGGCAGGCCGTACTCGAAGTCGTAATGCCGGAGTGCCACGCCGCCGCTCACACCCCGGTCCCCGTCATTCACCACACGTGCGAGGGCCAGCACCCCCTGCTGGTTACGGAGGCTGGTGTTGTCGAGGACGTCGCGCGCGTCGCCGCGTCCCAGCCGCTGGTCGCCATGCGCGCGCGCTCCCGCCTTGAGGCGCAGGACCTTCCGGGCACCGACGGGCTGGGCAATGTCGGCGAGCACCCCTCCGCCCTCGCTCGCGCTCTGCGCGTTGACGGTCACGCTCGACAGGCGCTGCGACGGGGCAACACGGGCGATGTCGTCGGCGACGACGTTCACCACCCCGCCTAACGCGGTGGTCCCGTGCATCAGCGCAGCGGGACCGCGTATGATCTCCACCTCGCGCGCCGCCAGCGGATCGACGGTGACACCATGGTCCGGGGCGCTCCCGGCCAGGTCGCCGGTGCGCTGCCCGTCGTGGAGGACGACGATGCGCTCGCCGGTGAGCCCGCGGATGACCGGCATGCTCGCCGCCGGCCCCTGCGTCCGCGACGTCACGCCCGGGGTCCACGAGAGGGTGTTGGCGAGCGACAGGCCTAACGACCGCTCCAGCTCGCGGCCGCCGACGGTGGTCATCGGCTGGGCGACCGCGAGCGGGTCGCGTCCCGTCGGCGCGGCGCTCACCGTCACCCCGGCCAGCTCGATCGCCGAGCGGTGCAAAGCGACCGCGACGTGTGTGCTCTCCCCGGCGACGATGCGTACCGTCAGTCGCCCCGGGGCAAAGCCCGGCGCACTGACCATCAGGCGCCGGTCGCCGGCAGGGACGGCGCGAAGGACGAATCGTCCCGACGCGTCACTGAGCGTCGCGACGCGCGCGGCGTCAAGGACGACGATCGAGGCGTCACGCACCGCGGTCCCGTTCGCGTCACGTACCTGTCCCGTCAACGTCCCCACCGACCCGACTCGCGGGCCACTGCCGCGCTGATCGTCTCCCTGCGCACACGCAGCGGTGGCGGGATCGGCCATCGACAGGAGCGCGAGCAGGAGTGCCCGGCTCACTCCGCACCCCGACCGCTCACCCGCTCTCTCGCCCCCGATGTGTGACCGCGCATGCGTCTCAACTCACAAGGATGTTAGTAGAACCTAAATTATCAAATAGCCTCCACTAATCAACCCTTTTTGGGGGCCGGACGCGCATGGGGCGACCGATCCTGGAGGATCGGTCGCCCCATGCGCCCAGCCGAGTCCCGGCTACGCGGCAGCGATCGTCGCCGTCGGGAGATGCAGCGCCGGCGGCATCGGGACGGTCGAGGAGACGTCGTCCACGTCGTCGATCTCGTTCATGTCCAACCGGATACGCTGGCGCATGCGGGGGGCGAACTCCATCGCCCGCTCGAGCGCCTCGCGGGTTCGCTCGCGAACCTCCATGCGCAGGCGAGGTGACATGCGGAGCCGGACGGTTCCGTCGCCGTCATCACCAAAGTAGAAGATGCGCGGAGCCTCCGGCGGTAGCGGCGCATCCGGCGGTTGGGGAGCCACAGGACTCCTCGGAGCATCGGGGGGTGCCGGTGGTGCTGGTGGCACCGGCAGGTCGCCGAAGCCGAAGCCCCCCAGCCCTTCACCATCTCCCACCATGAACATCGCGTTGCGCGAGCGATCGAGCTCCTTCGCCGCGACCGTCTTCACCTTGAGCGTGCGTGGCTGTCCCGCGCGATAGATCCGCAGCTCCACGTCGTCGCCCGCCTTGGCCTTGCCAAGCTCGCGATGGAGTCGGTTCACCCGCGCCGAAGTGGCGCTCCAGTCGCCGGCATCCTCGCGCGGCACACGGAGGTCGACACCGTTGATCGCCGCGATGCGATCGCCTTCCTCCATCCCCGCCTTCTCGGCGGGGCCATCGCTCGTCAGGCTGGCCACCAGGATACCTAACGTGTCACGCTTGCTCCCACTCCCCCCGAGGCCGATCCCCAACGATGCCCGCTCGGCGTTGGCGCGCTTTCCGCCGACCCAGGCGGCCATGGCCGGGGAGAGATCGGACGCCGCCACGGTCTTGACCTTGAGCGTCTGGGGGCGCCCATCGCGCACCAGGCGCAGTTCCACCTCGTCCCCCGCCTTGAGGCGGGCCAGTTCGCGGGTGAGGCGACGCGAGATGACGCCCTGCATCTCCTCGTCCCGGGCGTCGGCAGGGGCGAGTTTGAGGTTGATGCCGTTGATGGCGACGATCCGGTCGCCCTCCTTCACTCCCGCCTTGTCGGCCGGGCCATCGTCAGTGACACTGGCCACCAGGACGCCGAGGGTGTCGCGCGCCCCCGAGGATTCGATGGAGATGCCGAGACGCGGACGATTGGCGTCGCCGGTTCGAACGATGACAGCGCGACCGGCGCGCGGGATGGTGACCTGGGCGGCGAGTGTGCCAGACACTCCAGCCAGCGCCAGCAGGACAGTGGAGAGATATCGAGTGTTCATGACGGTTCGGGTGGCATTCACCTCGTCTGTCACCGACCAGGTGCCGGGGGTTTACCGACACGCACCCCGGGCGGCGGGGATCCCGCCGCGCACGCTCGGTCGTGCCGCTCAGCGCCCGGCGATCCGCGTCCCGAGCAGGGGCGCGGCGAGGAAGGCGAGCATCGACGCCACCACGAACCAGGCGGGGTGCGGAATGGACATGAAGTTCATGAGCCCGCCCACGGCGAAGACACCCCCCACGACCGCGGCATGCAGGCGAGCGCGCGACGGCGCCATGCGCGCCGCCAGTGCCGCGCCTAACGTGGGGCCGACGAGATAGGCCAGCAGGAGGGGGAAGAAGTGCCGGGTGGGGAGCGCGGCCATGGCACCCCGCACCGCCTCCGGGTTGGTCACGTCGAGTCCCGCCGGCGGCGGGACGAAGACATGCCCCAGGGCCTCGACGCCGACGGTGGCAATGCCGCCGATGAAGACGCCGGCTGCAACCGCGATGATGCTGCGAATGATTGGGGGCGTCGACGACGACATCAGTACACTCCAAGGTCGAGGGCCGACGCCACCGGGCCACGGTAGCCCGCTTCGCGAATCTCGCGCAGGAGGTCGGCGTCGGTCGCGCCCCAGAAGAGCTGGTGATACAGGAGGAGCGACTTGGCTCGCGCATCGCGGGCCAGTCCTGCCAGTTCCACGGTGGAGGTGTGGGCGCTCTTGTGGTACGCCTGCCAGCGAGGTGGCCGCGTG
>DAIESF010000463.1 GCA_027346425.1 Gemmatimonadota bacterium
GTGGGGTCACGTCGCCCTCCCCGCCGCTGTCGGACGAGCACTCGTCAGGCAGCGGCGGGCTTCGTTGATCAGCTCACGCCGGGCCCGCCCTTGAGCCAGCGGTCGAGCCAGGCCCGCTCGTTGAGCATGCGATGCACCTGGTTCCACGAGCCGATGATCCCGTGCGCCATTCCCTGGTACTGGATCATCTTCGCCGGGACGCCGTTCTTCTTCAGCGCCACGTACATCTGTTCGGCCTCGGAGTAGGGGACGCGCTGGTCCATCTCGCCGTGCACGAAGAGGGTCGGCGCCCTGACGCGATCGGCCCAGGTGAGCGGCGACTGCCGGATCATGATCGCGCGCGCCCTCGGGTTCCACGGCGCGCCGTAGAACTCCGTCTCCTTGGTGCGCGGAATGTCGGCATTGCCGTAATCGCTCAGCCAGTTCACGATCCCCGCCCCCGGGATCGCAGCTGCAAAGCGGTCGGGGTACTGCGTGACGAGCCAGTTGGTCATGAAGCCGCCATACGAGTGACCGATCGTCGCCACGCGCGAGCGGTCGACGGGATAATGGGCGATGGCGTAGTCCACGCCGGCCATCACGTCCTGTCCATCCTTCGTCCCCCACGCCCCCCACGTAGCCCAGAGAAACTTCTCGCCGTAACCGGTGCTGCTCCGGAAGTTCACCTTGAGGACGAAGTAGCCGTTGGCGGCGAGGTACTGGCTCTTGAAGTCGAACGCGTAGCCGTCGGCCGAGTGGGGGCCGCCGTGGTTGCTCACCACCAGGGGATACGACGCGCCGTTCGGACGGTACCCGTACGGGTACATGAGCCACCCTTCAATGGGCGTTCCGTCGGCGCTGGGGAATTGCAGCCGCTCGGCCCTGCTCAGCCCCACCTCGGCGACGAACGGATCGTTGGTGCTCGTCAGGCGCCGTTCCCCCGTTCCGTCGATGTTGGCGACGTACAGCTCGGGAGGCGCCTCGATGATGCCGACGGTGTAGGCCATCGTCGTGAAGGCCTTGTCGAAGCTCACCCCGCTGATGCGGCGCTCCCCCCTGGTCACCTGCTCCACCGGGCCGCCGGTCACCGCGACGCGGAACAGATGGTTCGCCCCTCCAACACCTCCCATGAAGTAGACGGATCGGCTATCCGGGCTCCACTCGGCGTTGGTGGGGAGGTAATCCCACGCGCCCGTCAGGACGCGTTCGGCGCCGCCGTCGACCGGGACAACCACGAGGTCCGTCGCCCCGCCGTGATCCAGCCGATCGCGGATGACGGCGTCGGTGGAGAGTTGGCGGGTGTAGAGGACCCAGCGCCCGTCGGGGGAGAATGCGGCGTTCGAGTGCTGGTAGTCGCGATTCGGGGCCAGCGTGCGGACGATACCGTCAGTTGCAACGACGTACACGGCGCTTGACCCGTAGCGCCGCTCGTTGCGAAAGGCCGAGTCGGCGGTGAAGAGGAGGCGCGTCCCGTCGTGGTTCCACTCCAGGCCCTGGGGGCGGAGCCCGAGGCGCGTGAGTTGCCGCGCGCTCCCTTCCTGCTCGATCCAGATCTCCTGGGCCGGGGTAACGGCAGGGTTGGTGCGATCGGGGAGCGGGAAGGGCTGCCCGTCGCGCTGGAAGTCGAGCCAGTCGAATTGGATCCCCTTGAAACGCTCGGCGTGGCGGCGTTCGAAGTCGGAGCGCGCGTCGGGAGGGGCGAGGGGTGGGGCAACGTTGCGGAGGATGGCCGTGAGGTTGCCGTTAGGCGCGGCAAGGCGGAGCTCCGCGTTGCGTCCGTTGGCGGGGGCGCTCCCGGTCTCGGTCGCCGGGCCCGCACCTGCGGGATCGAAGCTCCACACCTTCCGGTCCGCGCGGAATGTCAGCTTGCCGTCGTTTGTCCACGAGAGGGCGCTGGCATCGAGCCCTTCCGGCGAGATGCGGCGCGGCGCGGGAGTTCCGGCTGTTGACACCAGCCAGACTTCGCCCGGCTCGGCGTTGGTCGCCTCGACGCGCGAAGTGACGGTATACGCCACCAGCCGCCCGTTGGGGGAGAGCCGCGGATTCCCCACGGTGCGCAGGCGGTAGAAGTCCTCGATGACCAGCGCTCGACCCACCCCTGCCGCGCTCGGCGAAGGACCCTGCGACCACGCGATCGACGGTGCGCAGAGGAGGCAAAGGACGGCGAACGACACGAGCGACGAGGGCATGGTTAACCACGAGCGACAGCGAATCGGCATGGAGAACTCCGGCGAGTGGGCGGTCATCGCATCGCTCAGCGCACCAGCGCCCCTTCCATCTTCCCCAGGAACTCGTTGATCGAGCCGTTCTCGATCCACCGGATCACCGCCACCAGGTCGTGATCCGGATCCACGAAGATGATGTTGGTCCCGTTTCCGACGTGGCCGAACGCTGAGGCGGGCGCATTTGGCATCCACTTGCGGTCGGTGTTGAGGAACCAATTCATGTAGCCGTAGGTCGGCTGCGGAACTGTTGGGGTAAGCGAGAGCTTGACCCACTCCTCCGACAGGATGTGCTTGTCCCCCCACACGCCGCGGCGCAGGGTGAGGAGTCCGAAGCGGGCCATGTCCCATGCATTGATGAACAGCCCACCGCCCCAGTGCCCTCCCCCCGACACGACCTGCACCGGCCGCCCGTCGAGTGTGATCCACGCATTGTCGTAGCCGTTCCAGCGCCAGGTGCGCGACGCACCGATGGGGTCCATCAGGTTGTCACGCAGCACCTCGGGGAGCGGGCGCCGCCAGATGTTCGTCGCCGCCAGTGCGAGTACGTTGACCCGCACGTCGTTGTACTCCCACGCCGTTCCCGCTGCCTTGCGTTCGCGCGTGCGCCACTCGGCGGCGTTCTGCGCCGGACGATCGGCCCACTCGGGCTTCCCCCAGAGCGTCCCCTCCCAGTCGCTGGTCTGCCGCAGCATGTCGTCCCAGGTGATGGTGCGATTGTGCGGCGTGTCCCACGGGTCGAGGAACATCGGCTGCCCCATCGCCGTCCCCGGCTCCGATGCTGCCGTCAGGCGCAAGCGGTAGGTGGGGGCCTGCGACTTCCACACGGTATCGCGGACCGACGGGATGAGCCCTCTATCGACGGCCATCCCCACCGTCGCCGAGAGGAATGACTTGGTGACCGAGTGCGTCATGTCCACGCGATCGGGTTCCCCCCAGCTGGCGACGATGTAGCCGCCACGCAGGATCACCCCGGTCTGCTCTCCACGCGGCTTGAAGGGGCCGATCCCCTGCCCGAACGGCTCGACGCGCCCGAAGGAGCGGTAGTGCGACTCCTCCATGTCGCGCGGGGCGCGAGACTCGCTCTTCACGGCGAAGGCGATGGCCTCGGCGAGCTTGACCGAATCAACTCCCATCGCCGTGGGGGAACGGCGCTCCCAACTGGCGCCCGGGACATACGGCGCGGCGGCGCGTCCACGCTGGGCAGCCTGGGCGGCGGCGACATTGCTGGTGGTGCTGCTGGCGGCAACGAGGGCAAGCGAAGCGAGGCGGGAGATGCGCACGGGTCGGGGTCTTGTGAGGAGAGGTGTCGTGATAGTAGCGCCGGGATCAAGGAATGGTGACCGGTGCGATCGTCACCCCTGCCCCGGCCGAGCGACGCTGCAAGTCGGCAAAGCTCCCGGCGAGGAGGGCGTTGAGCGCGGTGAGGTCGTCGCGCAGCTTGGCCCCCAACTGCTCGATGGTGCGCTGCTGGGCGACCGTCGGTCCGGTCGACGACGCCTGCATCGACCCGTCGAGGTCGAGGAAGCCGAACTTGGCACCGCCGAATCCGACGCCGAAGCGCTTCCCTAACGAATCGAGCTGCTGCCTGACCTGTCCCATCAGCGTGGCCAGCGAATCGCGCCGGGCGTGGGTGGTCGCCAGCGCGGTCTCCAGACGCGTGCGTTCGGCCGCCATTCGCTTGTGCAGTTCCACCCCGTCGTTGAACGACTTCTCAAGCGCCGCCAGGCGAACCGACGCCTCGTGCCGCGCCTGCAGTGCCCCGGCTGCAATCTCCATCCGCGGGTCGCCGGAGACGTCGACCGGTTGCGACAGCTGCCGCCCGCGCGCCGCCAGCGTCACGGTATAGCGCCCCGGCGGGACCCAGGCGCCGGTGGGAATGCCGAACCACCCTTCGTCGGCGTCGGTCACCCCCGGCGAACGATCGTAGTGCAGGTCCCACGCGGTGCGATGGATCCCGGCGGTCGCCTGCACGCTCATCGTGCGCACCGTGCGCCCCTGTGCATCGGTGACAATGAGGCGGGCGGTGGTGTCGCCGGTGGCGGCCGAGCCTAACGCATAGGTGACGATCGCTCCCTGCGGCGGGTTGGGCGCCTGGAAGTTGCGCGCCCCGGGCGTGGGAAGGACGCGCGTGATGAATCGCTGCGACGACGGACGGATGGGATAGAGAACAGCATCGCCAGCAGCAACCGTCGGCGCTCCCTTGTCGAAGAGGGAGATGTCGTCGAGGACGATGATGCTGCGCCCATGCGTCCCCAGCAACAGGTCCTTCTCCGTCGGGTGGATCGCGATGTCGTCGACCCGCACGCGCGGGAGCGCGTCACCTGCGTGGAGCCAGTGCTTCCCGCCATCGAAGGTGACGTACAGGCCGAACTCGGTCCCGGCGTAGAGTACGTCGCGGTTCGACGGATGCTCGGCCACCGACTTGACCGAGTGTCCGGCCGGGAGGTCGCCAGCGACGCTGGCCCATGTGGCGCCACCGTCGGTCGTGCGGAAGAGGTACGGCGCCATGTCGTCGTCGTAGTGCCCGTCGAAGGCGACGAAGGCGGTGCGCGCATCGAGCGCCGACCACAGCACGCGGCTCACCCAGCGCGGCGCCGGCAGGCGAAAGCGCGACGAGATGTTGGTCCACGTCGCGCCGCCATCAGCCGTCAGCTGCACAGAACCGTCGTCGGTGCCCACGAGGAGGGCACCGGCAGCGCGGCGTGACTCGGCGATGGTGGTGATGGTCCCGTAGTCGCTCACGCCGTCATCGCGCGACGGCGTGGTCGAGTCGCGCACGACCCCCATGATCGGGAGCGTTTTCCAGTCGAGGTTGCGGGTGAGGTCGGGGCTGATGACGTCCCACGACTGCCCGCCGTCGCGCGTGCGGAAGAGCTTGTTGCCGCCGTAGTAGATGGTGCGCGGGTCGTGCGGCGAACGGAGCATCGGCGTGCTCCAATTGAAGCGATACTCTTCCTTGGCGTCGGCCGGGACCGGGCGGATCCCGCGCTCCTCGCGGGTCGCCAGGTGCACGCGATAGGCGCGCCCGCCCTGCGAGTTGGCGAAGATGTAACGCGGATCGGCGGGATCGGTGACGGTGAAGAAGCCGTCGCCGTAGGCGATGTTGATCACGTCGGCGCTGGTGATCCCCACGCCGTTGTAGGTGCGCGCTGGGAGCCCCCACGTCCCGTTGTCCTGCGTCCCTCCGTACACGTAGTAGGGGTCACGCTGGTCGACGTCGATGTCGTAGAACTGCCCGATGGGGAGGTTGTCGATGAAGTCCCAGTTCTTCGCCCCGTCGTAGGTGAAGTAGAGCCCACCGTCGTTGCCGAGCATCATGTGCGAGCCGTCGGCGGGGTCGATCCAGAGCGCGTGGTGGTCGACGTGGATGCGATCGCCGGTGCTGTCGGTGGTGAAGGTCTTCCCGCCGTCGATCGACTTGTGGAGGTTGGTGCCGAGGACCCAGACCCGGTCGGGGTGCGCGGGGTCGACGCGAATCTGCGAGTAGTACATTGGTCGCGGGTTCAGCGACGACATGCGGGTCCAGGTGGTGCCACGGTCGTCGGAGCGGAAGACACCCCCGACCTTGGCCTCGATGATGGCGTACACGGTGCTCGGCTGGCTGGGGGCGATGGCGATCCCGATCCGCCCCTTCACTCCAACAGGGAGGCCGTTGGCCAGCGCCTCCCAGCTGTCGCCGCCATCGCGCGACCGGTAGAGGCGGCTCCCAGCGCCGCCGCCCACGAAGCCATACCCCTTTCGCTGCCGCTGGTACATGGCGGCGTAGATCGTCCGTCCGTCGGAGTCCATCGCGAGGTCCACGGCGCCGGTGACGCTGTCGCCCGCGAGCACCTTCTTCCACGTGGCGCCGCCGTCGGTGGTGCGGTACACTCCGCGCGCCTCGTTAGGTCCCCAGAGGTGCCCGAGGGCGGCGACGAACACCGTGTTGGGATCGCGCGGATGGATGACGATGCGCCCGACGTGGTGCGTGTCCTTCAGCCCCATGTGCGACCAGGTCGCGCCACCGTCGAGCGAGCGGTAGACGCCGTCGCCCCAGGTGGAACTCTGTCGGTTGTTGGCTTCTCCGGTCCCGGCCCAGATGATCCCCGGATCGCTGGGGGCGATGGCGATGTCGCCGATGGAAGACGAACGTCCGTCGCGATCGAAGACCGGGGTCCACGTCGTCCCGTTGTTGGTGGAGCGGAAGATCACGCCCCCCGCCGTCCCGACGAAGACCGTCCCCGGCCGCCCGGGGACCCCCTCGATGTCGTCGATACGACCGCCGAACGAGGCGGGGCCGATCTGACGCCACGGAAGAGTGGAGAGGTCCTGCGCCGGAAGGGGACCGGCGACAGCGAGGAGGGCTAGGGCGAGGAGGCGGCGCATGATGGTCTCGTCAGGTCGTAAGCGGTTGCTCATGGGATCGCGCGCACCATGCGCAGGAGGAACTCCATCTCCTGGGTGGCGATCTCGACGCTCCCGCTCATCGAGCGCCCGCCGGCGTGGCCGGAGCGCAAGTCGTGGATGAGGATGACGGGGAGCCCCGAGGCGGTCGCATTCTGGAGCCGCGCCGTGAAGCGGCGCGCCTGCCACGGGGGGACGCGCGTGTCGTTGAGCCCGGTCTGCACCATCACCGCCGGATAGCGCACGCCGTCACGCACGTTCTCGTACGGCGACAGCTTGCGGATGGCGTCGAACTCGGCGCCCTTCGACGCGTCGCCGTACTCGAGGAGCGCCGGCATGTTGTTGTTCGTGACAAACCGTGGAAAGCGTACCAGATCCAGGTCGGGAACCCCGACGAAGGCGGCGCGATACAGGTCGGGACGCTGGGTGATGGCGGCCCCCATCAGGAGCCCGCCATTGCTCACCCCGCGGATCGCCAATCGCGACGGCGAGGTGAAGCGGCTGTCGACCAGGAACTGCGCCGCCGAGTTGAAGTCGTCGAAGACGTTCTGCTTGTTGCCCAGCATCCCCCCCTTGTGCCACTCCTCGCCGAACTCGTTGCCGCCGCGCAGGGTGGCCTGCACGTAGATCCCTCCCCACTCGACCCAGAGGGCGGCGCGTGGGTCGAAGCGGGGGCCGAGGTTCACGCCGAAGCCACCGTAGCCGTGCAACAGGGCCGGCGTGTCGGCGCTGCGCTCGCTCCCGCGCCGCTTCACGATCCACAGCGGCGCGCGCGTCCCATCCTTCGATGTGTACCAGTGCTGCTGCACCTCGAGGCCGGCGGTGTCGAACGGCACGCGAGACGGTTCCAGCACGGTGCGGCGGCCCGTCGCGAGGTCGACGCGATACGTGACGCTCGGCTGCGTGAACGAGGTGACGGTGAGTTCGGCGGCGCCGGGGCCTGCCCCGCGGATGCTCGCCGTCGCATTCGGGGGGACGGGCAGCTCCCCCGCTGGCACCCCGTCGCGCGTGAAGACCGCGATGCGGTGCGATGCATTGCGCAGGTAGGTGACGTACACCTTCCCGTCGATCATCGCGAAGGCGTCGAGGACGTCCTTCCCCTCGGGGATCACCTCGCGCCAGGCCGACTGCGCAGGATTCGCGAAGTCGACCGCGACGATCCTCCCCCTGGGGGCGCGATGATCCGTGCGCATCCAGAGCGTTCCGTCTACCACCTGCGGGGCGAAGTGGGCATCGAGCCCGCGTGTGATGTCGGTGAGCGCCCCGGACTTCGCGTCGAGCAGGACGACCTCGTTCCGCGCCCAGCCGTGCGAAATGGTGTAGATGCGGTATCGACCATCGAGCGCCGTCGAGACGCCGAGGAAGTGCGTGGGAGGGAGCCCGTCGCCATACAGGGTGCTGTCGGCGGTGAGCGGCGTCCCCAGGGGGTGATAGCGGTAGCGGGGGCCGTTGGTGCGCGATCGGTGGACGTAGTAGATCCCCTTGCCGTCCGGGGCGAACGACAGCGAGGCGTAGAGCGCGTTCGGAAGCGAGTCGGGGAGGTCGGACCCGGTGCGGACGTCGCGCACCTTGAGCGTGACCTCGTCGGGGCCACCGTCGCGGATGGAATAGAGGAGGAGTTGCCCGTCAGGTGAAATCGACTCGATGGCCACGCTGGTCGTCCCGTCGTCGCGGATGGCGAGCGGATTGATGACCAGCGCGTACGGCGAGTCGGGGGAGACGGGGGGGAGAGCCTGCTGCCAGCGGCGGCGGTAGATCGCCGCGACCTCCTCGCCCGTCCGACGCAGGGTGAAGTACTCCCACTCCCCACCGCGGCGCGGGGTGCCGACGGCGGGGACGTCCATCAACTCACGCAGGCGCTCGCGGATCCCCGAGCGATCGTTGTTCGCCGGACCCAGCACCTGCTCGGCGTAGGCGCGCTGCTCGGCGATCCAGGTGCGCACCTCGGGGGCATCCTGGTTCTCGAGCCAGCGATAGCGATCCTCGACGGCAACGCCGTGGATGGTATCGACGACGATGCTCAGCCGCGTGGTGGGAGCGGTCGGTGCGATCGCGCGGCTGCAACCGGCGCCGCTGACGCAGGCAATGGCGAGAAGGGCGGCGCGGAGGCGCGGGGAGCGGTGGCGGGGAGGCATCGTCATGACGGGGCTCACGCGGGGGAGGCGTATTGCATACAGTACGGCACCGGACGGCGTGGCGCTGCGCGGCGAGCGGTCGGCGCCTTCCCTAGGCGGGGGCGTCGCCGTCGACGCGGATGGCGCGCTGCCGTTCCCGGTTCACCACCAGCTGCAACACGTCCGGGCGGGCATAATGCCCCACCGCATCGAAGTTCTGTCGCTCTTCGCGCACCCGCTGGTGGTCGAGCGTCGCGATGATCACCCGTTCCTCGTTGGCGAGGGGCTCCGCGACCCAGGTTCCGTCCGGGGCGGCGATGCACGTCCCGCCGCTGGCCATCACGTCGCTCGCCGTCTCGCGCAGGAGGTCGGCGTGGGGGAGCGAGTCGGAAATGTCGGAGCGGCGCATGATCCCGCTCACCGAGATCACATACGACCGCCCCTCGCGAGCAATGACGGGGGTGATGTCGCCGGTGTTGTGCATCCCGCCGGGCCAGATGGCGACATGGAGGTCCTCACCCTGCGCATACAGCGCGGTGCGGGCAAGCGGCATCCAGTTCTCCCAGCAGTTGAGTCCACCAACGGTGAAGGCGCCAAGGCGATGCGTGCGCAACCCATGCCCGTCGCCGGGAGACCAGCTCAGGCGCTCCTCATACGTCGGCATGAGCTTGCGATGAACCGACCGGATGGTCCCCGACGCGTCGATGTACACCAGGGAGGCGTAGACGCTGTGGCCGCCGCGATCGGCGGGGCGCTCGATGCAACCGAGGACGACCGCCGTGCCCAACGCGCGCGCCGCCTCGGTCACGGGCGCGAGGTGGCCGGCCTCGACCTGCACCGCCTGGTCGAGGTAGTGGGCGTGCAGCGACTTCTGAATGGCCGATTCGAAGCGGGCGCCATCGGTGCGCTCGATCCAGAAGGGATAGCCGGGGACGAGCGCCTCGCCGAAGGTGACCAGCTGGGCGCCTCCCCGCGCGGCCTCATGGAGACGATCGACGACCTTGGCGACGGTGCGATCGCGGTCGAGCCAGATGGGGGCCATCTGGACGGCGGCAACGGTGAGATGGTCGTTCATGCGTGAGGTCATGATAAGGACGTGGAGTGCCGATCGCCTAACCACCCGCCGCCCGCCCCACCATCGGGATCACCGCGGTCGCCACGCCGACGGCGAGCATCAGGAGCGCGGTCAGGAACGCCCACTTGATGGTATAGCGCTGGTGGTCACCGAACTCCACTCCCACGAGCCCGACGAGAAGGTAAGTCGAGGGGACAAGAGGGCTGAGGAGGTGCACCGGCTGCCCGATGATCGACGCCCGCCCGATCTCGGCGGCAGAGATCCCGTAGACCTCCCCCGCCTTGGCGAGGATGGGGAGTACGCCGAAGTAGAACGCGTCGTTGGAGATGAAGAAGGTGAAGGGGATGCTCAGGATTCCGGTCACCACCGCCAGATAGGGGCCTAACGACTTGGGGATGATGCCGATCACGCTCCCGGCCATGGCGTCGACCATCTTCGTCCCGGCGAGGATTCCAGTGAAGATCCCGGCGGCGAAGATGAGCCCCGAGACGGCGAGGACATTGCCGGCATGGCGCGACAGAAAGGCCTTTTGTTCGCCGATGGAGGGATGATTCACCATCATCGCCACCGCGAAGCCGACCATGAAGAGGATGGGGAGCGGCATCGCCCCCATCATCAGGGCGACCATGAGGATCGCGGTCAGGGTGGCGTTGATCGCCATCCGTCCCGGACGGCGTTGCGGATCGTCAAGGCGTGCCTCGGGATTCTCGGGGGTCCCCTCGAGCGAGACATCCGCCGGGAGCGGGGCCGCCCCGGGCTCCGCCAGCCGCACACGCTCCCGCACTCCGATGCGATAGGCAGCGTAAACGACCCATGCCGCGCCGGCGGCCATGGCCGGGAGCATCGGGAGGAAGATCTCCGAGGAGTCGACGCCGAGTGCGGTGGCCGCGCGCGCCGTCGGCCCGCCCCACGGGATTACGTTCATCACCCCGCTGGCCATGATCGTCACGCAGGCGAGGACGAGTGGCTGGATCCCCAGGCGGCGGTAGAGCGGCAGCATCGCCGCGGTGGTGATCATGTACGTCGTCGAGCCGTCGCCGTCGAGGGAGACGAGGAGGGCGAGTACCGCCGTCCCGACCACGACCTTCATCGGATCGCCGTGCACCGCCCTCACCAGGAACTTCACGAACGGCTCGAACAGGCCGGCATCGATCATGATCGCGAAGAAGAGGATCGCGAACATGAGCATGATGCCGGTGGGGGCGATCCTGGTCACCCCCTCAAGCATCATCTTCCCTAACTCCCCGGTGAATCCCGCCATTGCCCCGAAGAGGAGCGGGACGAGGATGAGCGCGGTGAGCGGCGCCATGCGCTTGGACATGATCAGGGCCATGAAGGCCACGACCATGCCGTAGGCGAGAAACGTCAGCACGCGCGGGAGGGGGGCGTCATGGGCGCCCCAATACTAGCGCGCTCGCGTAGTGATCGTCGAGTCCAGGTAGCGCGTTGCCCCCACCATCGAGGTGAACAAGGTGACGCGGTATCGCGCGGTTGGCGCGCCCGCCAGCTTCGCCGTCGCCTGTTGCGTCTGGCGCTTGATCGCGACCTGTGCCGGATCCGGGCCGTCGAGCATCACCTCTCGAAGCGCTCGCCCGTCGATCGCCTGCGGAACCGGGACGCCAAGGAGCGCGAGGATGGTTGGTGCAACGTCGGTGTTCGCACTCGGCACCCGCGAGCGAACGCCGCGCTTGATGTGCGGCCCGGCCGCGAGGAAGGTCGCCCCGATATCATACGGGCTCGTGGTCCCGTGTCCGGCCACCCCGCCCTGCGCCGTCCACCCGGCGATCCCTGCCGTGTTGCGGGCGTGCGACCAGTTGGCGGAGAAGAGAACGTCGCCCGCACGCGCATGCTCCCACCGTGCGCTGGTATAGGGGAGCGTCCCCTCCTCGCTGCCGCGTGTCGAGTCGCCAGCCAGCGCCGGAGTGAAGATCGCCCCGACATCCGGCGAGGCGAGGAGCGCCTTCACGAGGTCGGAGCGGGTGACATGGTGTCCGGGGCGCAGGTACACCGCGCTCCCGGCCACCACGACCTGGTCGCGAAACGGCGCGAGCACTCGCGCGATAGGAGCGTCTTTCCCCGCGTGCGTCGAGAAGCCGTGGTCCGAGACCACGATGATATCGACGAGGTCGCGCAGACCGCGCGTCGCCAGACCGTCCATGAGGCGCGCGACGGCGCGATCGACGGCGCGAATGACCGAGTCGGCAACCGGCGTTCCGAGCCCGGCGCCATGCACCGAGTGATCGGGATCGGTGAGCCAGAGCATGCCAACATCGGCGTCGAGCGAGTCGACGCCGACTCGGAGGAGGGCGTCGACTGCCCACTCGTTGGCCTGGGTCGTCGAACTCCCCGTCGGCGGTGGCGGTCCCACGCGCGTGCGTACACTGGCTTCGAGCGCAGCCGGGAAGATGAAGTCGGTGGCAAGGACAGGGGCGCGCCCCGCCCCCGCCAGGAGATACGCCGAGCCAGACGACCCCGCACTGGCGACCACGCTGCGCAGCCCCCGCGCGGCGAGGAGCTCGTGCATCGTCGGCGCGGTGATGAGGTGGCCACCGAGCACGCTGTCGGCGTGCTGCATCTCGCGGGCGTCGCCGGTATTGAGCGTTCGCGTGCTGTCGACCGACGGGAGGAAGATCGTGTTGTCGAGGATGCCGTGCGCGCTCGGGAACATCCCCGTCGCCAGCGACGTGGCATTCACCCGCGTGACGGTGGGGTAGATGGAGTGATGCGCTAACGAGGCCACGCCGCCAGCAGCAATGGCGGCCAGCGTGGGTGTCGTGCCTGGGGTGACGTGATCGGGGCGCAGTCCATCGACGACGACGAGCAGGACGCGAAGTCGAGGGGTGCTGGGAGCCGGCGCCTCCCTCGCCGCCACGCTCGAGAGCGTGACGGCCAGGGTGACGATGAGCTGGATGCGACGGCGCAGCGTCGCGAGAGATGAAGGGCGCATCAGAACTTGTAGCGCGCGCCGAGCTGGATCTGGTACGGCGTCCCGCTCTTGACCGCGCGGCCGACGTTCTCGTTGACCTTGTACGTGTAGCGACGCGTCGCCTGGTTGAAGCCGGTGACGGCATACAGCTGCTGCGTGGAGCCGAGGTTGTACACGCCCCCCCACTCGCGGTTGAGGAGGTTCGCCACGTTGAAGACGTCGAGCGTGAGTTCCACCGCTTGACGATTCATCAACGTGAGGTCGCGGGCAAGGCGCAGGTCCGTCTGTGCGCGGAATGGCGACCATCCACCGTTACGCGACGCAATGCGACCCAGGTTCTGCGCGATGTAGTCGCGGGCGCGATTATCGGGATTGGCGAGTACGCGCTTCATCGCTGCGGCGATGCCGGTCGGTGTCGACGGATCGTTGGGGTCGAAGACGAATGCCAGGTCGTTGTTCGACGTCCCGTCGCCATTGACGTCGCCGTTGATGATCAGCGAGTAGGGCCTTCCCGAGATTCCGACGTAGCTCCCGCTCAGGCGGAAGCCCCACACGGACGGCAGGATGAAGGCGCCGATGACCTTGTCGCGGAAGGCCTCATCGGTCGGCCCCCAGGAGTCGGCGAGCCGACGGGGGTCGCCGGTGTTCTGGGAGAAGGTCGAGGTGATGGCAATACAGCAGTTGAACGAGGAATTGTCCTCGCTCTTGTTGCGCGTGTACGAGAGCGTGACCGATGCGGCGCGCGGGAGCGACCAGGTTCCCTGGAGCACCAGCGAGCGCTGCTCTAGTCTGGAGTCGCCGACGAGTTCCAGAACGCGCCCCAGGTCCGGGGAGATGCGCGAGTCGGCATTGTTGGTGCGCCCGGCGCTCGTGATCTTGGCGGCGGGGACGAAGACACCGCGCCCTCCCTCGATCGTGAAATACGGGGCTTCCACCATGTTGCGATCGTA
>DAIESF010000471.1 GCA_027346425.1 Gemmatimonadota bacterium
CGCGAGCACCGGGGGCGCTTTCCCGGCGCGGGGCTCGACCTGGTGATGGGGACGACCGACGAGTACGTGCAATGGGTCAACGTCGACGAGATGCATCGGCGGCTGGAGGGCGCGTCGCTCCCGTTTCGCGTGCACACGTTCGACGGGGGACACCGCCTGGACCGGCAGACGCTCCTCGCGCTGGCCGGGAATCGTTAGGCGGAGGGCACCGGCGCCCACGGGAGCGCTGGCGCCAGAGACTGCCGGCCGCCCTGTGCGACGCGCGGGCGTGCTATTCGCGGCCGCGCCAGCGCTCGATGTCGCGACGCTCCTTCTTGCCGGGACGCCCCTTGTCGCGGAAGGCGCTGGGGCCCACGGCGCGCATCTGCTCGGCGAGCGCCTCGCGCGCCTTGCTCGACGCTTCGGTCTCCTGATAGAGCGTGGCCGCGATCGTGGCCGAGCCGCGCTGAACGCTGACGGCGGTCACCGAGATCACCTGCTCGAACGGGGGGCGCCTCATGCGGACCGTATCGCCGGCCTGCACGAGCTTGGCGCGCTTGGCGCGCTCGTCGTTCACCTCGATGCGCCCGGCGTCGATGGCCTCGGCGGCGAGGGCGCGCGTCTTGTAGAAGCGGGCGGCCCAGAGCCACTTGTCGAGGCGGACCTTCCCGGCATTTGTGCCATCTGTCACTGACGGAATTACCTCCGGGCGATATGGAAGCGTGATCCACGGTCGAGACTGACATTTGCGGGCGACAGGACCCCGGCCGCGCGTGATGCACACCTCCCGAATCCTAGCCCGCGTGAGCCCCGACAGCACCTCTCCCGAATCACTCCCTCCCTTGCCATGGGATCCGGCCCCGCTCGCGGCGCGGGTGCTGGAAGGGGTGGGGGAGGGGGTCGCCATCTATGACCGGGAACTCCGGTACCGGATGTTCAACCGGGTGATGGAGGAGCGCAGCGGGCTCTCGGCCGCGGCGGTGTACGGTAAGCCGTGTTACGAGATATTCCCGCACATGGTGACCGAGGGGGTGGTGGACGACATCCGCCGGGCCCTTGCCGGGGAGCGGGTGGGGACGCACGACTTTCGCTATCGAAGTCCGTACAACGGGCGCGACGGGTGGTACACGTCGCGCCTCGAGCCGCTGACCGACGAGGGCGGCCAGATCGTCGGCGTCATCGGGCACATCCTCGACATCACGGACCGGAAGGTGGCCGAGGCGGAGTTGCGCCGGAGCGAGGCGCGTTTCCGCACGATCATCGAGGGGGCGGGGGACGTGGTGACGATCCTCGATCGCGACGGGATTGCGCGCTACTCCTCGCCGGCGGTGACGACGCTGCTGGGGTGGGCGGTGGAGGAGTGCGTCGGGCGCAACCCGATCGACCGCATTCACCCGGATGACCGTGAGGAGGTGCTGGCGCTCTACCGCGCGCTGGTGCGCGTCCCCGAGCAGCCGCAACGGCTGCAGTACCGGTCGTTGCACGCCGATGGCAGCTGGCGGGTGATGATGTCGTCGGCGCGCAACCTGCTCGGCGACCCGGCGGTGCGGGGGATCGTGGTGACCACGCGCGACATGACGGCGTGGGTGGAGCTGCAGGAGCGGCTGCACCAATCGCAGCGCATCGAGGCGGTGGGGCGGCTGGCCGGGGGAGTGGCGCACGACTTCAACAATCTCCTCACGGTGATCCGTGGGAACGCGCAGCTGCTGCAGGCGGCGCGCGCCCTCTCGTCGGAGGCGGTGGCGGAGCTGGACGAAATCGCGCAGGCGGCCGAGCGCGCGGCGACGCTCACCCGCCAGCTCCTTGCCTTCTCGCGCCAGCAGGTGTTGCAGCCGAGGGTGCTCGACCTCAACGCGGTGGTGACCGGCGTCTGGCGCCTGCTGGAGCGGTTGGTGGGGGCGGCGGTGTCGCTGGAGTTCCACCCCGGCGCGTCGTTAGGTGCGGTGACGGCCGATCCGGTGCAGGTGGAGCAGGTGCTGCTCAACCTGGTGGTGAACGCGCGCGACGCCATGCCGGGGGGCGGGGTGCTGGCGATCGAGACCGGCAACGTGGCGGTCGACGACGCCCTGGCGCAGCGACATGCCCCGATGCCGGCTGGCCGGTACGTGCAGCTGGCGGTGCGCGACACGGGGGTGGGGATGGACGCCGTGACCATGGCCCGCGCCTTCGAGCCGTTCTTCACCACCAAGGCGCTGGGGCACGGGACGGGGATGGGGCTCTCCACCGTCTATGGCGTGGTGAAGCAGAGCGGCGGGTACATCTGGGTCGACAGCGAGCCGGGAAAGGGGGCGAGCTTCACCATCTACCTCCCGGTGTCGGAGGCGCCGGCGCCGGCGCCGGTGCCGTCGCCACGCCCGGCGCTGGTGGAGGGGGGGCGCGGGTCGGAGACGATCCTCGTGGCCGAAGACGAGCCGCTGGTGCGGGCGATGACCCGACGCACGCTGGAGCGTGCCGGGTATCGCGTGTACCAGGCGCCCAACGGCGAGGAGGCGCTGACCATCGCCCGCGAGCTGGGCGACACCCTCGACCTCCTGATCACCGATATCGTGATGCCGGTGATGGGGGGGCGCGAGCTGGTGGCGAGGCTGCAGCACGAACGCCCGTCGTTGCGCATCCTTTTCATGTCCGGCTATACCCACGAACGCGACGCGTACCTGAGCGAGGGGGGCGGGGTGTCGCACTTCCTGCACAAGCCGTTCACCCTCGCCGAGCTGCGCGAGCGGGTGCGCCTCCTCCTGGACCAGGGGGTCGGCGTCGCCTAACGAGGGTCGTCAGATCTCGCGGCGCAGGATACGGAGGAGGGTCGCCTCGTCGATGTTGGCGCCGCTGATGATGATCCCGACGCGCGCCCCGGCGAGTTGGGGGGCGAGCTTGACGAGCCCGGCGAGCCCGCCGGCCCCTGCCCCCTCGACAAGGGTGTGAGTGGTGCGGAGGAGTGTGCGCAGCGCCTCGGCGATCTCGGCGTCGGTCACGGTGACGAAGCCGGCCAGCCCTTCGCGGAGGGCGGGGAAGGTGAGGTCGTAGGTGCCACGGGTGGCGAGCCCATCGGCGAAGGTGTCGGCGCGCTCGGTGGTGAGGCGCTCCCCCGCGTGCCACGAGTCGTGACACGCCGAGGCGCCGGCGGCCTGCACCGCGTAGACGCGGGTGGCGGGGGAGAGGGCGCGCGCAATCGTGAGCGCTCCCACGGCCTGCGATCCCCCGCCGACCACGGCGACCACCGCGTCGAGCGTGACGGGGGCCTCGAACATCTCCAGCGAGAGGGTGGCGGCCCCGGCCAGGACGTGGCGTTCGTTGGTGGAGTGGGCGAGGGTGGCGCCATCCTGCTCGACGATGCGCTGCGCCACCTGCACCGACTCGTCGTAGTCGCGCCCCTCCTCGATGACCCGGGCGCCTAACGCGCGCATCCCGGCGTTCTTGTCGGGGTTGTTCCCCACCGGGACGCAGATGGTCGTACGGACGCCGAATGTGCGCCCGGCGTAGGCGATCCCGAGCCCGTGGTTCCCGCGCGTCGCCGCCACCACGCCGCGCGCGCGCTGCTCGGCGCTGATCGCGGTCATGAACGAGAGCCCGTTCCGCACCTTGAACGAGCCGGTGGGGTTGAAGTTCTCGTGCTTGGTGAAGACCTGCACGCCGTGCCCCACCGCCTCGTCGAGGAGGGGATGGCTGTACAGCGGCGACGGCGCGATGTAGGGGGCAATGCGCGTGCGCGCCGCGCGGACGTCGTCGATGCTGATGGGCCAGGGGGAGGTCATGCGCGGCAGGGCCAGGGTGTGAAGCGACGGGGTGAACCGCCAAAGCTAGCGGGCGATGGCGGGCTGATGAAACATCACCCGGGCGAACGGCGTACCACACGCATTGTGCGGCAGTCGCCCATTCTTCAACATCACAGCGGTTCGAGGTTCGTATGCGCCCGGTTCGTGTGGCGGTGACGATGATGGCGCTGGTGACGCTTCCGGCGACGGCGGTGGCCCAGGTCTTTTCGGTGGGGAACGAGCGCGACAATCGCGGCGCCGGGCCACGGCGCTCGCCGGTGCTGTTCGGTGCCGCCCTGACCTACGCGGTGCCGCAGCGCGAATTCCGTGACAACGTCAAGCAGGGCTTCGGGATCGACGGCAACGTGCACTACAAGTTCGATCGTCAGGGGATCTTCAGCCTCGGCGGCGAACTGGGCTTCCTGAGCTACGGCCGGGAGACCAAGACCGTCCCCCTCAGCTCCACCATCGGACGGGTGTACGTCGACCTCACCACCTCGAACAACATCTTCTGGATGGGGGTCGGGCCGCAGCTGGTCGTTCCCTCGGGGCCCATCCGGCCATACGTGAACGGGACGGCGGGGTTCGCGGTCTTCTGGACGGAGTCGAGCGTGAAGGAGACGTACGACCAGGAGGACTTCGCCAAGTCGACCAACTACGACGATGCCACCTTCGCCTGGACGGGCGGGGGGGGCTTCCTCATCCCGGTGGGGGCGTCGCAACAGGGGGCGATCGACATCGGGGTGCGTTACCACGGGAACGGGAACGTGCGCTACCTGCGCAAGGGCGACATCATCGACCTCCCCGGCGGGAACGTGCAGCTGCGGGTGAACGAGGGAGAGACGCCGCTGTTGATGTGGCGCGTGGGCGTGAAGTGGGGGTTGTTCTAGCGCCGGGCCGGGCCAGGGCCTGGCCCCCGGCCTAACGACGGTTGCGGCATTCGTGGCGCGCGCTGGTGGTTGAGGACCGCCGGCGCGCGCCGTAGCATTGGGGGATGCGCACCAGCGGCGGCCCCGCGGCCCCCCGCATCAGTGGCGGCCTGGCCGCCATTCTGGCCCTCGCCTCCGGCTTTGCCGTGGGGGCGGTGGCGTCGGCGTCATCGCCGGCTGTCGCGTCGGCGCTCTTGGCGGTGAGCGAGCCGGTGGGAACCATCTGGGTGAATGCCATCCGGATGACGGTCATCCCGCTCGTCGTCGCCCTCCTGGTGACGGGGATCGCGTCGATGCGCGACCTGCGCGCCGTCGGGCGGCTGGGGGGGCGCGCCCTCCTCTTCTTCCTCTCTCTCCTGGCCGGCGTGGCGCTCTTCACCGCCCTCGTCGCGCCCCCCCTGTATGAACGACTGGTCGTCGACCCCGCCTCGGCGGCGGCGCTGCGCGAGCGTGTAGCTGGCGGGGCGACCAGCGTCCCCCCGCTCCCCGGCTTCGCCGCCT